>JANOOW010000406.1:0-3715 GCA_031421555.1 Hyphomicrobiaceae bacterium
GATGCGCCCGTTTCGGGCGGTCAGGCTGGTGCGGTCAATGGCGTGCTCACTGTAATGGCAGGCGGCGACAAGGCCGTGTTCGAGCGCGCGCAACCGGTCATCGCGAACTATGCGCGCATGACGACGCTGATCGGACCGGCAGGGTCAGGACAGCTAACGAAGATGGTCAACCAGATCTGCATCGCGGGCCTGGTGCAGGGCTTGTCCGAGGGCTTGCACTTCGCCCAGAAGGCCGGTCTCGATATTGCAGCTGTCATGGAGACGATTGCCAAGGGTGCGGCAGGTTCGTGGCAGATGGAAAACCGCTGGAAGACGATGGAAGCCGGTAAGTTCGACCACGGTTTTGCCGTCGACTGGATGCGCAAGGATTTGTCAATCTGCCTCGACGAGGCCCGCCGCAACGGTGCAAGTCTGCCCGTCGCAGCGCTGGTCGACCAGTTCTATTCGGAAGTGCAGAAGATGGGTGGCGCCCGTTGGGACACTTCGAGTTTGATTGCGCGCCTCAACAACGCTGACAAAAAGTAAGCGCGGGCGATCTGTGGGAAGCATCATCCTGCGGATCGCCCCTCAGGCCGCCGGAGGTAACCTCGTGGAACAGCTGTCACCGCTTGAGCCAGCACACTTGCCGCCCGGCATCCGTGCGCGCTTCATCGACGGTATCAACGGGCTGAAGCTGCACGTTCTCGAAGCGGGTTTCGAGGAGCCGGGGCGGCCGCTGATCCTGCTGTTGCACGGGTTCCCGGAACTTGCCTACTCATGGCGCAAGGTCATGCTGCCGCTCGCCGCCGCGGGCTTTCATGTCGCCGCACCCGATCAGCGCGGTTACGGGCGCACGCAAGGTTGGAGCAGCGCGTACGATCAGGACCTGCGGCCATTCTCGATGTTGCAGCTGACGCGAGATGCGCTGGCGCTCGTCTTTGCCCTTGGGCATCGGTCGATCCCGATGGTCGTGGGTCACGATTTCGGTTCGCCGGTGGCAGCTTGGTGTGCGCTGGCGCGGCCCGATGTCTTTCGCTCGGTGGTGCTGATGAGCGCACCGTTTGCCGGGCCGCCACCGTTGCCGGTCGTGAGCACGCCAGCGACCGATGGCACTAGGGAAGCGCTGGCCGCGTTGTCATCGCCGCGCAAGCACTATCACTGGTACTATTCCACGCGGGACGCCAATCGCGACATGTCGCATCCGCCGCAAGGTCTGCACGCATTCATGCGCGCCTACTTCCATCACAAGAGTGCGGATTGGCCCGACAACAAGCCGTTCCGGCTGAAGGAATGGTCGGCCGATGAACTCGCCAAGCTGCCAACTTACTACGTCATGGAACGCGACAAGACGATGCCGGAGACGGTTGCACCGTTCATGCCAAGCCCGCCGGAGATCGCGTCCTGCGGCTGGCTGACCGAAGCCGAGCTGGCCGTCTATGCCGCAGAGTACGCGCGAACCGGATTCCAAGGCGGGCTGAACTGGTATCGCACGCGGTTCGATGCGGCACTGAATGCGGAACTCACACTTTATTCCGGCCGCACGATCGATGTGCCGTCAATGTTCATTTCCGGCAAAAGCGACTGGGGTGTGTACCAAGTTCCCGGTGTTTACGAGCGGATGCAGAAGGAAATTTGCACATCGATGAGAGCAAGCCATCTCATTGCTGGGGCGGGGCACTGGGTCATGCAAGAACAGCCCAGACAGGTGTCCGAGCTGTTAGTAGATTTCTGTAGTCAAGCCGGCGTTTGAGCGGGCTTACTTCTTTTTACCGTCCGGACCGAATTGCTCTAGGTAAGCGAACAGATCAGCGGCATCTTTCTCGTCCTTGATGCCGGCAAACGCCATTTTCGTGCCTGGCATGGCAGCCTTCGGATCCTTGATGTAGTCGATGAACGTGGCCTTGTCCCATACCTTGCCCGATGTCTTGTTGGCTTCCGAATAGTTGAACCCTTCGATCGAGCCCGATTTGCGCCCAGTTATGCCATTCATGATCGGCCCCACGCCGTTCCGGGCGGTCTCACCGATCTGGTGGCAGGCGCGGCACTTCTTGAAGACGTCTTCGCCATTTGCGACGTCCTGTGCGAAGGCGCCGGTCGATGCAGATATGCTCAGTGCGAAAGCCAGAACGAGACGGCGCATTGGGTTCCTCCGGGGAAGCGTTTCAATCTGAATACGGCACGCAAAATGCCCGCGCAAGCTGATGGTTGCCCTGCCGGCGTGACATAACGCCAACGCACGCAGGATCAAGTTTTTTTACTCCGTGTGCTCTATTCCGTCGTTCTGCCACAGTCACGTTACAAGAACAGAGGACGACTTTAACCTCGCCATCGATCACTCGCTGTTTTGACTGCCGTATGCTGCGTAGCGCATTCATTATCGGGATAATCGTCTCCGGAACCGCCGCCTTGGCCGAGCCAGCGCCTCTGAAAGGCACGGCTATCAAGGAAATGGTGCCTGGAGCTGTCATCCACATCGACACGCCGCTCGGCTCGCGGCTGCCGGTCCGGTTTACCGGCGACGGGCTAATGTCGGGCGAAGCCGGTGGCTTGGCGTCCTATCTGGGCTCCGCCAACGATCGCGGCAGGTGGTGGGTCGAAAACGACAAGCTCTGCCAGAAATGGTTCAAGTGGTTCGATGCCGAGGTGAAGTGCCTCCAGTTGCGGCAGCAGGGCCAGCGCATATTCTGGAGCAGCGACGACGGTAAGTCTGGCACCGCGACCATCGCGATGCGTGCGGCTCCCCTCGCAGCCCCACCGTTGGCGCCCGCGTACGCGATGAGCCTGCACGCGCCTCGGGTAGGCACTTTGCAACCGTCAGCCGAACCAACTGAGGCGGTGATCGTAACAAAACCGCCGCCGGCAAAGCCGGTCGCGGTGACGCCGTCACCGGCTAAGCCGACGGTGCTGAACCAATCACCGCTCGAGAAACCGGCAATAGCCGCGACTCCCGAGGCAGCGTCGAAGAAAGAAAAGCCGCTTGTCGCCGCGCGTCCGCAACAGTCTGCAGCGATTGTTCCAGCGGGCGGCCCCCCAGCTAAGCCATTTGGGCAACCTTCGGCTCCAGGCGTCGCTCAACTGGTAGCGCCACCACCGGCCGCAGCGCTTATAACAGCTCCCGCTTTCAAGGTTGCGGGTGTCGAGGAAGACGACGTGCTGAATATCCGGAACGGGCCTTCGGCTGAGCATCCAATGGTCGGCGCCATTCCAGCGGACGGGCAAGGCGTAAGGATTGCTGGCTCCTGCCAATCGGAATGGTGTCCGATCATCTATCGCGGCGTCAGCGGCTGGGTGAACCGCCTGTTCCTCGTCGAAGAGGCAAAACTACAAGGCTCGGCGTGGCTCAGAACTAGCTCGTCCCGTGAGCGCCGCCTTCCCGATTAGGTGGGCAAGATCCATATCGGTTGCACTTTCACATCCCCGACTGAGTCTTTGCGAACCGGCTTAGCAGGTCGATCAACTCCCCTGTGTCGCAAGGCTTCCGCAACATTGCGACGGCCGCACGATCGGCATCGGTGGGCAAGGCTTGGTAGCCGGTCACGATTGCATGGGGGACGCGGCGAGCGACAAGGTTGTCGACCAGCCGGTCTGCGAAAGCATCGCCGAGACTTAGATCAACGATGGCGAAGTCAACAGCTTCGGTGTCAAGGCAGGCCAGCGCTTTGGCGACCGTTCCAAATGGACCCAGCACATGAGCGCCTTCTTCTTCCAGGAGCACCGCGAGGGTGTCAGCAAAAAG
>JANOOW010000407.1:0-9302 GCA_031421555.1 Hyphomicrobiaceae bacterium
GTCCATGTCGTGCACAATGCAGCCGACGGTGAGGCCGAGGAAGCGGTAGACGGCGCCCATCCACTCCGCGTCGCGGCCTGCAAGATAGTCGTTGACGGTGACGACGTGGACGCCGAGCCCGTTCAGGGCGTTGAGATAGACGGCAAGCGTCGCGACGAGCGTCTTGCCTTCGCCGGTCTTCATTTCGGCGATCTTGCCTTCGTGCAACGCCATGCCGCCGATCAGCTGCACATCGAAGTGGCGCTGGCCGAGTGCGCGCTTAGCGGCTTCGCGCACGGTCGCGAACGCGGGAGCGAGGATGTCGTCCAGGCTTGCTCCATCCGCGACCTGACGGCGGAATGCATCGGTGCGCGCACGCAGTTGATCATCGCTCAGAGCTGCAACTTCCGGCTCCATTGCGTTGATCGCATCCACTCTCGACCGGTATGTCTTGACCCGGCGGTCGTTGGAGGAGCCAAACACCTTTGCGGCGAGCGCACCCAGGGAAACCATGCGTATATTCCTCAAGCTTCGTGTGACCGGCGGATGCCGCCGCTCCCGGCCGAACCGGGAGAAGAATCTGGTGGGAGAAGGTCGAACATCATCAGGTCGCAGATCGCTTGGCCGTTGTTCAGGCTATTGCCCGTCCACACCGAAGACACCGGTGGCCTGACAGCCCCGCTTCGTTCGAGTGAAATAAGGACTGCCCCCCTGGAATGTCAATGAATGACGCAACATTGGCCCATCGGGTGGCCGTAATGCTGCCACGTGTCCATTTGTTAACTGGCAATCGTCCGGGCACCGGTCTAAAGAGCGCCGAAAATCGTGACCGCAACTCATAGCCATCAAGGAATGTATCCGTGACAGTCAAAAAGCGTCATCTTCGTGTGCTCCGCGCAATCGCCACTGGCTTGGTGCTGGCGGCCCCGATTGCTGCAGCGACGGTCGCGAACGCTCAGGAAAAGGTGGTCGCCAAGGTCAATGGCAAGAATTTGACCGAGAGCGATCTGAAGTATGCCGAAGCAGAGATCGGTGCCGACATCGGCAATCTTCCTGAGGCGACACGGCGCCGGGTTCTGATCGAATATCTGATCGAGAATCAATTGTTCGCCGATGCCGCCGAAACGCAGAAGCTGGGCACTGGCGCCGCATTCGACGAGCGCCTGCAATATTGGCGCCGCCGTGCCTTGCGGGAGACCTATTTCGACACCAGCGTGAAAAGTTCGGTGTCGGAAGACGAGGCGAAGAAGCTTTACGATGCGCAGGTAGCGCAACTCGCGCAGACCAAGGCAGAAGAGGAAGTCAAGGCCAGCCACATCCTCGTGAAAGATGAGGCTTTGGCCAAGGAACTCGCATCGAAGCTGAAGGCTGGTGACGAGAAAGGTTTCGCCGAAGCTGCGAAGGCAAATTCGCTCGATCCAGGCAGCAAGGAAGAGGGCGGCAGCCTCGGCTACTTCAGTAAGGGTCAGATGGTGCCTCAGTTCGAGGAGGCTGCGTTCAAGTTGAAAAAAGGCGAGTTGTCGGCACCGATCGAGACGCAGTTCGGCTGGCACATTATCCGTCTTGACGATCGCCGCGAGAAACCAGCACCGAAAATTCCAGAGTTCGCCGCCGTGAAAGAACGTATCATCGCCTCGCTTATGCACAAGAAGGCGCAGGAGACATTGGACGGCTTGCGCAGCAAGGCAACGCTCGAGTACCTGGACCCGGAAGTAAAAAAGCAGGTTGAGGCGGAGAAGGCTGCACCTGCAGGTGCACAGCCGCCGAAGCAGTAATCACCGATTAAAATGTTATCTGTGGATAGTTGGCTCCGGCGCATCGCTCAGGAGCCAACTCGTTTTTCGGCGCAGTCGAAGCGTGTGCGCGCACTGGCTGCAAAATAATGCCGGTGGATTGAACGATTACATCTCGTAACTTGGCGGATCGTCCCCAATTTCGTGCTTGCAATGACATTACAGCGCGATAAGGATCGCGACCATTCAAGACCGATGTCTTGACCGCGTGTGCGGACCATTAGGGAGGGCTTTCGTCCATCATGGCAACAGCTTCCAAAGTGAAGCGGCCAAAGCGCCAACCCGTGCGCTCATGCCTCGGTCCAGTCGGTGACCTCGAGGCGCATCTACCGGCCGAATGGTGGCGCAAGCTGTTCAACGCGATGTATGTGAAGACCGACGGCGATGTGGTCGAGAACAGCGAAAACACGCGCCGTGAAGTCGATTTCATCATGTCGGCGGCTGCCATTCAGCCACATAGCACCATTCTCGATCTATGCTGCGGCCAGGGCCGCCACTGCATCGAGCTCGCCCGGCGCGGCTTTAAAAACGTCAACGGCGTCGATCGCTCCCGCTACCTCATTCGCCTCGCCAAGAAGCGCGCGCAGAACGAAGGCTTGCAGGTCATCTTCAAGGAGGGCGATGCCCGCAACCCGCGGCTGCCTGAGAGCACGATCGATTGCGTTGCAATCATGGGCAACTCGTTCGGCTACTTCTCCAACAAGAAGGACGACGAAAAAGTCCTGACGATGGTCGGCAAGATTTTGCGCCCGTCCGGCCAGATCGTGCTCGATATCACCGATGGCGCCTATATGGCCGAGCACTTTGATCGCCGCTCGTGGGAGTGGATCGACGAGCACCATTTCGTCTGCCGCGAACGCTCGATCAGCCAGGACGGCGACCGGTTGATCAGCCGCGAAGTCATCGTGCACGACGAAAGCGGCGTGATCGCCGATCAGTTTTACGCAGAACGCTTGTACACGCGCGACGGTATCACCCGGCTGCTGGAAAAGTGCGGCTTCCGCAACGTGCGCCACCATGGGCATGCCGAAGCTCAGTCCGATCGCGACCAGGACCTCGGTATGATGGCGCGGCGGATACTGCTTACCGCCGATGCACCGCAGTTGCCCGCGCGCAAGGCGAAAGGCCGCGTCCAGCAAATCGACGTCACCGTGCTGATGGGTGATCCGCGCTTGCCGGATCAGGTCAAGCGGGGCGGCACCTTCAACCCGGAAGATCTCGACACCGTGCGCCGCCTCAAGGACGCGCTGTCGGAACTACCCAATTACAAGTTCCGCTTTCTCGACAACCACGCCACGCTGGAGCGCGATCTCGGCGCCCTACGCACCGATCTCGTGTTGAATTTCTGCGACGAGGGCTGGAATAACGATCCGTTCAAGGAGCTGCACGTTCCGGCACTCCTCGACGTGCTCGGCATTCCGTATACCGGGGCTGCCGCGCCAGCGTTGGCTGCCTGTTACGACAAGGGTCTCGTTCGTGCCGTCGCGGCTTCGCTAGATGTGCCGGTGCCGCTCGAAACTTACGTTCGGCCTGGCGATCAGGGAGCGACCTTACCTTCGGTGTTTCCAGCATTGCTGAAGCCGAACTACGGCGACAGCTCGCAAGGCATCACCAAGGATGCTGTGGTGCGCAATAAGGGCGCGTTGCTCGATTACCTGGATCGGCTGCGCACCGAGTTTCCACGCCGGCCGGTGCTGGTGCAGGAGTACCTGCCAGGCGCCGAATACTCAGTCAGCATGATCGGCAATCCGGATCAGAACCTGCGAGCGCTGCCGATCCTTGAGGTCGACTTTTCGCGGCTTGATCCGAAGCTGCCGAAAATCCTGGGCTACGAGTCGAAGTGGGAGCCGGACAGCCCCTATTGGACGCAGATCAAGTACCACGAGGCGCAGTTGCCGGACCACATCCAGGCGCAAATGATCGAGCATTCGGCGCGATTGTTCGAGCGGCTTGGATGCCGGGAGTATGCCCGGTTCGATTTCCGCGCCGACGCCAACGGAGAAGTCAAACTGCTCGAGGTGAACCCTAATCCAGGCTGGTGCTGGGACGGTAAGCTCGCCATCATGGCGGGATTTGCCGGCATCCGATATTCTGAACTTCTTGGGCAGATTCTGTCGGCGGCAGAGGAGCGGCTCGGCATCGTGGCCCGTCCGCAAGTCGCTGTTGCCGGAGCACCGGGCGCCACGAATGGGAATACGGCGCATGCCGGCAACGGTCAGATAATCGCCAGCTGACGCGCCGATGAAACTAGGGGCCGGTCAAACGGATGACGCTTCATATCATCAAGCTGTGCGTCGGTGCCGGGAGCATTGATGATCTGGCGCAGTGGCAACGCGGACGGCTCGCTGAGCAGAGGCGAAGGGGCCAGAAGCCGCGCCTATTTCACACGACGCGAATGGTGCCGAAGCGGCAGGATGAGATCGCCGGCAAAGGGTCGCTGTACTGGGTGATCAAGGGACTGATCCAGGTGCGCCAGCAGATCACCGCATTCGACAGCGGGGCGAAGGAAGACGGTACGCCCTGTTGCCTACTCATCCTCGACCCGAAGCTTGTTCCTGTCCGTCCAGCCGTGCGCAAGGCGTTTCAAGGCTGGCGTTACCTGACCGCCGATGACGCGCCAGCGGATCTCTCCGGCCGCGCCCGCGATAGCGTGACGAAGCTGCCGCCGAAGATGCGTAAGGACCTCGCTGATCTTGGCCTGTTGTAAGCACCGCAGGCTGCGCTTAAGAACCTGCGCTGACTGTCAGCCCATTAGGAGTGCGATCTCGTGCCTCAGCGTATCCCCGCGCCGCGCCAAGCCGCGCTTTGCGCAGACCTCCCCTCGACCGTGCCGTTCGTCGGGCCGGAGGCGCAGGAGCGTGCGCGTGGCGCCAAGTTCCGCGCCCGGATTGGTGCCAACGAAAGCGTGTTCGGTCCATCGCCGAAGGTCATCGCTGCGATGGCAGCCGAAGCTGCCGAAGTGTGGATGTACTGCGATCCTGAGAACCACGATCTCAAGGCTGCAATTGCGGCGCACCACGGTGTTGCACCTGAAAACGTGATGGTCGGTGAAGGCATCGACGGCATGTTCGGCTACACGGTGCGGTTGTTCATTAATCCTGGCGACGTCGTTGCAACGTCGCGCGGCGCCTATCCGACCTTCAACTTTCACGTCACCGGGTACGGCGGGCGGCTAGCTTTCGCGCCGTATGAAAATGATCGCGAAAATCCCGAGGCGCTACTGGCCCTCGCGCGCGCCGAAAACGCGCGCATGATCTATCTCGCCAATCCCGACAACCCGATGGGTTCGTGGTGGCCTGCATCCGACGTGCAAAGCTTCATCGATCGCCTACCGCCCGGCGTCGTGTTGTGCCTCGACGAAGCCTACGGCGACTTCGCACCGGAAGGCGTGTTGCCAACGCTCGACGTGAGCAATCCGCAGGTGCTGCGTTTTCGTACGTTCTCGAAGGCGTATGGCATGGCCGGTGCGCGCGTCGGCTACATCCTGGGCGAGGCGAGCGTGATCAAGAGCTTCGACAAGATCCGTAACCATTTCGGCGTGTCGCGGATTGCCCAGGCGGGTGCACTCGCGGCAATCAAGGATCAGGCCTACCTGCGCGATGTGGTAGCGAAAGTTGCCGCATCGAAAGCGCGGATCGGAGAGATAGCCGCGCAAAATGGTCTCGAAGCGTTGCCGTCAGCCGCCAACTTTGTTGCAATCGACTGTATGCGGGACGGGGCATTCGCCAAGCGCGTGTTGAGCGCCCTACTCGAGCGCGACGTGTTCGTGCGCATGCCGGGCATCGCACCATTGGATCGCTGCATCCGTGTCAGTGTGGGACTTGCAGCCGACCTCGCACTCTTTGCCGGGACATTACCGCTGGCGCTCGTCGAGGCGTCGAAGGCGTGACACGAGGTCGTGATCATCCTGTGCGGCTTTGCGCTCTTGCTGCAGCCAACTTGGCGCGATACGCGCACCGGTAAAGCAGGGAATTGGCCGCATGAACCTATGGTTTCGATTGATCTGGTATTTGGTGACGGCGTGGTATCGGCCATCGGTGACAAACCCCGATGAAATTTTACGGTTGAGTTTTCGGGTCTGGCCCACCGATCTCGACCTGTCGCTGCACATGAACAACGGGCGTTATTTGACGATAATGGATCTGGGGCGGCTAGACTTCATGGTCCGCACTGGTTTGTGGAAGGTGCTCGTCAAATACCGGTGGACGCCGATTGCCAGCGGCGTGGCGATCCGGTTCCGCCGCGAGCTGTGCGTTTTCGACAAATTCGATCTCGAGACGCGGCTTCTGGCATGGACGGGCGTTACGGTCGTAATGGAACAGGTGCTGCGGTTCTCCACTGGTCCACGATCTGGCCAGGTTGCATCGCGCGCGATGTTCAAGGGGGGGCTCTATGACCGACGGACGAAAGCCTTCCTGCCGATCGAGCGGCTGCTGCGGGAAATCGGCGCCGATGTCGCCGCTCCGCCGATGGCGCCGGATGTCGAAGCCTTCCTGCGATCGGACGAGTTGATCCGCGCCGGATCGAACGCGACCGAAACCAGCAACGCGGGCGGCAGGTAAGCCACCGCCCGCTCGACCTTAGAACTTGCAGGACAGCAGCGCCGTGGCGCTCGACTTGTCGTGTTGCGGCGGCGCGTCCTCGACGTTCAACACCGACACCACGCCGTTGTCGACGATCATCGAATAGCGCTTCGAGCGCACGCCAAGGCCACGCGCGTTAAGATCGATTTCGAGACCAAGTTTCTTGACGAAGTCGGCGCTGCCGTCGGCAAGCATCGTAATCTTGCCCTCGGCGCCAGTGTCCTTTGCCCAGTTGGTCAGCACGAAGATGTCGTTGACCGCCGTGCAGGCGATCGCGTCGATCCCCTTGCCCTTGAACTCGTCCGAGTTGGCTACGAAGCCCGGCATATGCTGCTTGCTGCACGTCGGTGTGTAGGCACCTGGCACTGCGAACAGCGCGACCTTCTTGCCACTGAACATTTCGCTCGTGGTCACCGGCTTCGGTCCGTCTTCGCCCATAACCGTGAACGTCGTCTCGGGCAGCTTATCGCCGACTTGAATGGCCATGCTACATACTCCTCGTGTGATTTGATGTCGGGTTAGCGGAAAGTCGGGCGGACCGTAACGCGTAGTCGAGCTTCTTCCAAGTCGTCAAAGTCGCTTTTGTCGGCTCGATACAATTCACGCCCGCCCGACGCCGCCGCCGGTCGGGGTTTCGATGATGATCGCCTCGCCGGCTTCCAGAATGGTCTGGTCGCAGCCCTGCAGTTCCTCCTCGACACCGGATAAGCGGCGAACCGCATTGCGGCCGCACTGGCCCGGTTCTCCCCCGTCCAGACCGTAGGGGCGAACGCGCCGGTAGCCGGACAAAATCGCGCAATCCATGCGTTCGAGGAAGCGGATGCGGCGGTACGTGCCATCGCCCGCGTGCCACTTGCCTTTGCCGCCCGAGCCGCGCCGGATGCCGAACGTCTCCAACAGTACCGGGTAGCGCAACTCAAGGATTTCGGGGTCGGTCAGGCGTGTGTTGGTCATGTGGACGTGCACGCCGGAGGTGCCATTGAAGCCACGTCCATCGGAGAAGTAGCCGGCGGGCGAACCGGAGCATATGGTTTCATAGTACTGCACGCGGTCGTTGCCGAACGTCAGGTTGTTCATCGTGCCTTGGCTGGGTCCCATTGCGCCGAGGGCTGCCAACAGGCAGTTGGTGACGATCTGGCTGGTCTCGACGTTGCCCGCGACGACGGCCGCCGGATAGACGGGGGCCAGCATCGAGCCTGCCGGGATCTTCAGCGTGATCGGCTTCAGGCAGCCCGCGTTCATCGGGATGTGCTCGTCGCACATGATGCGGAACACGTAGAGGGCCGCTGCCCGCGTGACCGGAGCTGGCGCGTTGAAGTTGTTTGCGGGCGAAGCACTCGTGCCAGCGAAATCCACCGTCGCCGACCGGTTCTTGTGATCGACCGTAATCCGTACTTCGACGTGCGTGCCCTGGTCCATCCCGACGCGGAAGTGCCCGTCTTTCAACCGCGACAGCAGGCGGCGCACGCTCTCCTCCGCGTTGTCCTGCACGTGGTTCATGTAAGCGCGCACGACGTCGAGACCGAAGTGATGCACCATCTTGTCGAGTTCGGTCATGCCGCGCGCGTTGGCTGCGACGTGCGCCTTGAGGTCGGCGATGTTCTTGTCGGGGCGGCGGGCTGGATACTTCGCGCCGCTAAGCATCGCGTGCGTCTCCGCCTCGAGAAAACGGCCCTCGTCGACGAGCTTGAAGTTGTCGATGTAGACGCCTTCTTCGTCGATGTGGGTTGCCCTTGGCGTCATCGAACCAGGTGTCAGCCCGCCGATGTCCTCATGATGCCCACGGCTCGCAACGTAGAAAAGAATCTGTACCGCGCCCGGCGGCCGGCTCCCCGCAGGGGAGTCGCCGGGCGCCACTAAGGGAGCAAACACCGGCGTGATCACCGTGATGTCCGGCAGGTGCGTGCCGCCGTTGTAGGGCGCGTTCAGCATGTACACGTCGCCGGGTTTCATCATCCCCTTGTTCATGGCGATGATGGTCTCGACCGACTTGTCCATCGAGCCCAGATGCACCGGCATGTGCGGTGCGTTGGCGACGAGTGCGCCGGTCGAATCGAACACCGCGCACGAGAAGTCGAGCCGCTCCTTGATGTTGACCGATTGCGCGGTGTTGCGCAGCGCTTCGCCCATCTGCTCGGCGATCGACATGAACAGGTTGTTGAAGACTTCGAGCAGCATCGGATCGGCTTTGGCGCCGAGACGCTCGACGCTGCGCGCCACGACGCGCCGCAGGACGAGATGATTTTTTGGCGTGACTTCCAGATTCCAGCCAGGCTCGATCGAGACGGTTTGATGCGGCTCGATCACCAGAGCCGGGCCGACGATCTTGTGTCCCGGCATCAAGGTGTCGCGGAAGTATACCGGAGCGTCGTGCCAGGCGTTGCCGGAGAAGAAACGCGTTTTGGTGCGCGCAGCCGGTGCGCCGTCGCCAGTAATCGGAAGATCCGGTTCGAGGATGCTTGCGCCGCCGCCTTGCGCTTCCACCTCTATGGTGGCGGCGAACACGCGCTTCTCCGGCGAAACAAAGCCATAGCGGCGGCGATGCTCGGCTTCGAACACCGCGCGCATGTTTTCGATCGTGCCGAGCTCCACCGGCAGCGCGTTGTCGGTGCCATCGTAACGCACGTGCACGCGCGTGGTGATGGCGGACTGCGCACTCTCGACGCCCTGCCGGAGGATTTGGGCGAGCACCACTTTCGACAACTCGGCGCCGAGCGTCTCGATGCGCGCGAGTGTGGCCTCATCGAGCACTGTTTCGATCGACTCTTCCCGGCTGGCTCGAATATTTGCGAGCCCCATGCCATAGGCCGACAACAGGCCGGACAGCGGGTGCAGCAACACCGTTTCCATGCCGAGGGTATCGGCGATCAGGCAGGCGTGTTGCCCACCGGCCGAGCCGAAGCACTGCAGCGCGTATTCGGTGACGTCGTAGCCCTGTTGAACCGAA
>JANOOW010000408.1:0-1737 GCA_031421555.1 Hyphomicrobiaceae bacterium
GCCGCCATGGGCTTTTTTGCCGACAGTCTCAGCCGCATCCAGCCGTCCGCGACGATCGCCGTGTCGACGAAAGCGCGCGAGCTGAAAGCAACTGGGCGCGATATTATCTCGCTGGCCGCCGGCGAGCCTGACTTCGATACGCCGCCGAACATCGTCGAAGCCGGCATCAAGGCGATGCGCGAAGGCAAGACGCGCTACACCGACGTCGATGGCATCCCAGAGCTCAAGGCTGCGATCGTTCAGAAGTTCGCACGCGAGAACGGGCTCGAATATCGCCCCTCGCAGGTGTCGGTCGGCACCGGCGGCAAACAGGTGCTGTTCAATGCGCTGATTTGCACCATCAATCCTGGCGACGAGGTGATCATCCCGGCGCCCTGCTGGGTCTCCTACGCCGAGATCGTGCAATACGGAGGCGGCAAGGTGGTGTTTGCGGAGACGCGGCTCGAAGATGGCTACAAGCTCAAGCCGGACGTACTGGCCAAGGCCATCACGCCGAAGACCAAGTGGTTCCTATTCAACGCGCCGTCGAACCCGACCGGGGCCGCCTACACCAAGGCCGAGTTGAAGGGGCTGACCGATGTGCTGGCGGCAAACCCGCACGTCTGGGTTCTGACCGACGATATGTACGAGCATCTGCTGTACGACGGTCACAAATTCTACACGCCAGCGCAGATTGAGCCGAAGCTCTATGACCGCACGCTGACGATGAACGGTCTGTCGAAAGCCTACTGCATGACCGGCTGGCGCCTTGGTTATGCGGCCGGTCCCGAACCGCTGATCAAGGCGATGTGCAAGCTGCAGGGTCAGTCGACATCCAACCCCTCATCGATCACGCAGTGGGCGGCAGTCGAAGCGTTGAACGGTCCGCAAGATTTCATTGCACGGAATAACAAGGTATTCGTCGAGCGCCGCGATCTCGTGGTCTCGATGCTCAATCAGGCCAAAGGAATCAAGTGTCCGAAGCCGGAGGGTGCGTTCTACGTGTTTCCCTCGATCGCAGGCTGCATCGGCAAGACGAGCCTCAAGGGTGTACTGATCAAAACCGACGAGGATTTCGTCACCGCGCTGCTCGATGAGGAAGGCGTCGCCGCGGTACACGGTGCAGCGTTTGCGCAAAGCCCCGCCTTCCGCATCTCGTACGCCGTCGGCACGGATGTGCTGGAAGAGGCGTGCAAGCGGATACAAAGGTTTTGCGGGAACTTGAAGTGAGTCGATCATCAGCAGACTGTCTATCGTCTGCAATGGAACTATTGTCCGGCTTTCGCGTTCCATCTCCGCAGACCGCCACGCAAATGCGTGCGCGGCAACCAAGGGGAGTTGTCAAATATCAGGGACCGGCGACAAGATCAAAGGCTACGCCAACGAAGCCATGGGCAACATCAAGCAAGGGATCGGCAAAGCGGTAGGGTCCGAGGAATTGCAGGGTGAAGGTATTGCTCAGGAAGTCAAAGGCGATACTCAGAAGGCTGTAGGCACGGTAAAGGACAAAGCCAGCGATGCGTATGATAGCGCGACCGGCTCAAGCACCGCCGATAAGGCAAAGGGTTACGGCAACGAAGCTGCCGGTAAAGTGAAGCAGGGAGTCGGCAACCTGATCGGCGATCGTGAAATGGAAGCTGACGGCGTCGCGCAAGAAGCAAAAGGCGACGCGCAGAAGGCGGTAGGTGACGTGAAGAAAGCCTTCGACCGGTAAATCTTCCAGTACAGAGAGGTGCGCGCTTGGGCTTGGCTCAGGCG
>JANOOW010000409.1:0-29648 GCA_031421555.1 Hyphomicrobiaceae bacterium
TTTTCGGGCTGTGGCGGCATAGACCATTCGCCTGCTGGATAGGTCATCGAAAGCATGTCCTTAAGATCGGGATCCGCCAACCGTTGCGCGAAAGATTTCGCTCCGCGACCATCGTCGATCTTCATCCGTGTGCCGTCTTTCCAGACGAGATCGTTTTCCTCAATCGCCAAGAGTTGTTCCGGGTAGGCGCGCAGCAACCTTTCGGGTGCGCTCTGCGCCATCGCTGGTGCGAAAATTGCACACGCCCATCCGAATGCTCCAACGAACCATCGGAATAAGATAGGCAGCATACCAATAATCCTTCCAGCCATCTGTGCTTTATATTGCATTCCCGGGCTACTTCCTTGTCCAACGGCCATAAGCTGTTACACTGATCGCAAGATGTAGCCAGGACGACGCCTGAAGACGGAGCTACCATCGATCCGGCACTAGCCGGCGGTGGGCTCGCGCCAGGCACTGGGGATGGGTGTGCACGGAGCAAGCGACGACGACAATCCGGGCGGAGCGAAAGCTCTCAAAGCTACGGCCGAATCAGCCTCGAGCTTTGGAGGAACGACCGGTGGCGAACCGCGCGGCCTGAAGGTTAATGCGTATCGTGGGTACTCCAGCAGCGGCAGCGGCACCACATACGCAGCGCTCGATTTAGGCACCAACAATTGCCGGCTTCTAGTAGCGCGTCCTTCACGCCGCGGGTTCATGGTCGTCGATGCATTTTCGCGTATCATTCGCCTGGGTGAAGGCGTCGGCGCGAGCGGACGATTGTCGGCTGGCGCCATGGATCGGACCACCGACGCTCTGCGGGTTTGTGCAGCGAAGATCTCGCGGCATGGCGTGAGCAGATCACGGCTAGTCGCGACCGAGGCCTGCCGCGTTGCCGCTAACGGCGGTGACTTTCTCATGCGCATGCGGCGCGACGTTGGTCTCGATATCGAGTTGCTCTCACGCGAGGAGGAGGCGAAGCTTGCGGTTTCTGGATGCGCATCGCTGCTCGACACGGCCTCCGACTTGGCGCTGGTGTTCGACATCGGCGGCGGGTCGACAGAGCTGATCTGGCTGGACCTCAATCTGCGGAAGGGGCAATGGCGGCGCGGCACTCCGGATCGGCTGGAGGCGCACGCGTGCATTGCCGCCTGGACGTCGCTGCCCGTGGGAGTGGTCAACCTTGCCGACCGCTTCGATGGGCGAAGCGTCGATGCAGTGGCGTTCGAAGCCATGGTTAAAGAGGTTTCCGCCCTGATCTCGCCTTTCGAGGCCGCACACGGCTTCGCGCGCCGCCTCAAAAACGAAAAGGCGCATCTTCTGGGAACCTCGGGTACAGTGACGACGCTTGCAGGGATCAAACTCGGTTTGCCCCGGTACGATCGCTCACGTGTTGACGGATTATGGTTGGCGACCGAAGACTTGCAGCGTGTTACCTACGATCTCGTTGCCAAGACATATGACCAGCGAATTGCAGAACCGTGCGTGGGACGTGATCGCGCCGATCTCGTACTCGCGGGTTGCGCGATCCTCGAAGCGCTGGTCCGGTTCTGGCCAGCCGAGCGGCTGCGTGTTGCGGATCGTGGCCTGCGGGAAGGCATTCTCGCGACGCTCATGAGTGAAGATGGACATCATCGCGGGCAGAGCAATAATCTGTCTGTGCGTTAGGAACAAACAGGTAGATGGCGAAGATATCGAAGCACGGCGGGGGCGGTCCCGAGATCGGGATGCGTCAGCTCAAGGTCCGTGTGAAATCGACGAAGAAGCGCACGCTAGCGTCGCGGCGCTGGCTCGAGCGGCAGCTGAACGATCCCTATGTCGTCGCCGCCAAGCGGGAAGGCTGGCGGTCGCGCGCTGCCTACAAGCTTATGGAGCTGGACGACAAGCTGAACTTTCTGAAGCCCGGGCATCGCGTGATCGATCTCGGTGCAGCACCTGGCGGTTGGTCGCAGTTGGCCGCTGACCGGGTGCGATCGACGGAAGCGCTGGGCGAGCAAGGCCAAGTGATCGCTATCGATATCAGCGAAATGGAAGCGATCCCAGGCGTTGTGATCCTGCATCTGGATTTCATGGCCGATGAAGCGCCTGACCGTCTTGTCTCGCTACTTCGCGGCGGAAAAGCCGACGTGGTGTTGACCGATATGGCGGCGCCATCGAGCGGGCACACGCGCACCGATCACATGCGCATCATGGGGCTAGCGGAGGCAGCAGGCGCGTTCGCTGCCGAGGTTCTCGCACCCGGTGGGGTATTCGTCGCCAAAGTCCTGCAAGGCGGTACGGAGCGCGAATTGCTCAATCAGCTGAAGCGCGATTTCACCAGCGTCAAGCATGTGAAGCCACCTGCCAGTCGCGCCGACAGCGCCGAACTCTATGTGGTCGCATCCGGCTTTCGCGGCGTTTCCCCCCCCGAATAGTCCAGCGGACGGCCTCACTGATGTGGCGTATGTGGCTTGCGGCCCTGTTTTGGGGATTGAACTGGCCGGCGGTAAAATTGATCCTCACTGCCGCATCGCCATGGACGCTGCGCGCGGCTGGGTTAGCCTGTGGTGCTATCGTCCTGGCGGCCTTCACCGTCCTCTCGCGGCAGTCGTTTTCGATACCCCGTGCTGCTTGGCGTCACGTAGCCATGGCTGGTCTTCTAAACGTCGCCGGGTTCAACATCTTTGCCGTGTTCGCGCAACTCTCGATGCCGACGTCACGTGCTGCGATCCTGACATTCACGATGCCGTTCTGGGCGACGCTGTTCGGTTGGATCGTCCTGGGTGATCCGATCGATCGGCTGCGGGCTTTTTCCCTTGCCATCGGCGCGTGCGGATTAGCGATCCTATCGCAATCGTTCTGGCCACAGATCGCTGTAGGGCAATTGCCGATCGGGCTCGTCTACGTTTTGGGAGCAGCGATAAGCTGGGCTGCGGGCACCGTGTACTTGAAGAGGTTCCCGATCAAGGCAGACCCAATGGCGATCACCACGTGGCAAGTGGTTGTGGCAATGGTGGTTTGTACCGGCGGTATGCTGCTGTTCGAAGTGCCCAACCTCGATCTATCGCAACCCACCATTGCGGCAGCCTTTGCCTATCATGTGGTATTCCCGCAAGCGGTGGCCTACGTCCTGTGGTTTGGGCTGATCCGGCACGTATCGCCGTCGACGGCGAGCCTGGGTACGCTGTTGGTGCCTGTGTTCGGTGTCGCCGGCTCGATGGCGATCCTGGGCGACCGGCCGAGCACGGCTGATTTTGCCGGGTTCGCCCTGTTGTTCCTTGCAGTGCTGACCGATCAACACTTTCGCGGCAAGCGGGCCAGCGCGTGATGCGGCAATTCTTGAGCCAGCGCCTTGCGATCGAACTCCGCAGGCTGTAATTGAAACAGGTTGATTAGTGGAGGGCTTCATGACGCGAACGATGCGGCTGCCAGCGTTGATGCTGGTGATTATGGTATCCGCGTTTATGGGCGGTTGCGGCGTCAACAACATTCCGACGTATGAGGAGTCGGCGAAAGCTGCCTGGTCGGAAGTGCTCAATCAATACAAGCGCCGGAACGACCTGGTAGAGAACCTCGTCAATACGGTCAAAGGATTTGCGGAGCAGGAAAAAGCGGTGCTCACTCAGGTGACGGAAGCGCGCTCGAGGGCAACGAGTGTACAGATTCCAGCCGACATCCTGACAAATCCCGAAGCAATGAAGCGGTTTCAAGATGCGCAAAACACGCTCAGCGGCGCTTTGCGTCAATTGCTCGTGGTGTCTGAGCGCTATCCCGATATCAAGTCGGGCGCCAATTTTCTAGCGTTGCAAAACCAGCTCGAAGGCACCGAGAACCGTATTGCCATTTCCAGGCGGGACTACATCGGCGCCGTACAGCGATTTAACACGGAGCTCGTGACCTTCCCCGGCCGCCTCTGGAAAATGGCCCTGTACGGCGGCAAGAAGGAATTGGCGTCGTTCGACTTACCGGCCGAGGAGCAGAAGGCACCCCGCGTCGATTTCGGCACGACGCCGAAGAAGCCGTGACAACCGGACCGCGGCTCTCACGAGGATAACGCAATGGGACAGGTGCGCTCTGCCGCCGCCTGGACTGCATTCGAGGGTAGGCTTGCCGTTGGGCCAGTCTGGTTTCGACTGGCAGCGGTAGCGTTTTTGGCACTTGCGGTTTTGAGCGAGCAAGGGCTCGCAGCCACCCCAAATTTCCCGGCCCTCACTGGTCGTATCGTCGACGAGGCGAATATACTTTCAGCCTATGATCGCGCCGAAATCGAAACTACTTTGAAGGCGCTCGACGCTAAATCCACCGACCAGCTGGTGGTCGTTACCGTCAAATCCCTGCAAGGTTATCCGATCGAAGACTATGGATATCAGCTCGGCCGCTTTTGGAAGATCGGTCAGGCTGGCACCAACAATGGCGCACTTTTGATCATTGCCCCGGGCGATCGCAAGGTGCGGATCGAAGTTGGCCGCGGCCTCGAGCCGATCCTCACCGACACGATGACCAAGATCATCATCGACAACGCTATATTGCCGGCGTTCCGGCGCGGCGATTTTCCAGCTGGCATAAAGACCGGCGTGCGTGACATCACCGATACGCTTCTCGGCAATGCCGAAGAGGTCAAGCGGCGGGCACAAAGCATCCGCAAACGCGACACGAGCCACGATATCGAGATCGGGCCGTGGACGTTTCTTCTGTTCTGGATTGCCGTCATCGCGTTCGTCATGTGGGCGCAGTCGCAGCAGGCAAAGCAGTTGCCAGCGAGTGCACGTGGGCGCGGCGGGCGCCGCGGTGTCGTCGTGGTTCCTGGCGGCTGGGGTGGCTCGGGCGGTTGGAGCAGCGGTTCATCCGGCGGCGGCGGCGGTGGTGGATTCTCCGGTGGCGGTGGTGATTTCGGCGGCGGCGGCTCGTCAGGCAGTTGGTAAAGGTTCGAACGATGGCACTCGTCGATGAAGCAGGTCAGAAGCGCATCGCTTCCGCCATTTCTCACGCGGAGGAGAAGACGTCCGGTGAGATCGTCGCGGTGATCGCCGCAAACAGTTCCGAGTATCTCTATGTACCGTTCATGTGGGCGGCCTTGATTGCCCTGTTGTTGCCGTGGCCGTTTATCCACTTCACCTGGATGACGGTGCACATGATCTGGTTGATGCAGCTCATTGCATTTGTTGTTTTGCTAGCGTTCACGATGCTGCCGCCGATACGCTACGCACTGGTTCCCCCCTCGACCAAGCGGTTGCGGGCGCATCGCCGTGGTGTAGAGCAGTTCCTTGCGCAGAACCTGCACACCACAGAGGGCCGAACGGGCGTCCTGTTGTTCGTATCGGTGGCCGAGCGCTATGCCGAAGTCCTAGCCGATGCCGCTATCCACAAGAAGGTCCCTGATGCCGAGTGGCAGGCCATCGTCGACACGCTTACCAGCGCCATCGGGGATGATCGGGCAACGGACGGGTTCGTCGCCGCAATCGAGGCGATCGGCGCAAAGCTTGCGCTGCACTTCCCGCCAGGCTCTGCGGAGCCCGTGCGATTGCCAAACCACTTGATCGTGCTCGAATAAAGAAGCGTGGCCGGTCTTAATTAATGAGTTGCCCTTGTTTCGCCCGGCATCTGCCCTAGTGCGCCCATGTTGTAGGGTTACTAAACCTTAACGCGGGGCAGTTAACTTTACTGTTCCCGTTCCGATAGGTTTTAGGCTGTCGGTTCAGGGGCGTTGCAAGGGGTAGCGTACTCCCATTCGAGTACTGCGTAGTAGGGAAGGGTTTAAGCTTTGCTCACGCGGAAACGACGGCTGGCAGCCGGCGTCGCGGTGCTTGCGTTTTGCGCAGTCATCGGGGCGCACACCCTGATCGCGAATTCCGACCGTGCACGTACGATCTCGCTCCACAACATCCACACCAAGGAAACGATCACGGTCCTGTATAAGCAGGATGGGCGCTACGTCCCGGACGCGATGGAGAAGGTCAATTGGGCCTTACGCGATTGGCGGCAGAACGAGCCGACAAAGATGGACCCGGCGCTGATCGATCTGCTTTGGGAAGTCCACACCGAGCTTGGTTCGAAAGAACCGATCCACATCATCTCCGGTTTTCGTTCCCGCGGCACCAACGACATGCTTCGCAAAACCGTCGGCGGACAGGCGAGCGAGAGCCGCCACATCTTGGGGAAGGCCGCCGATGTTCACTTTCCTGACGTGCCGTTGAAGCGGCTCCGCTATTCAAGCTTGGTGCGCGAGCGCGGCGGCGTGGGTTACTATCCGACATCGGCGATCCCGTTCGTCCATCTCGATACCGACCGCGTACGGCACTGGCCGCGTTTGCCTCGCTATGAACTGGCTCTACTGTTCCCGAACGGTAAGTCCCAACATCAGCCGGCCGATGGCGGATCGATCACGAAGGAAGACGTACAGGTCGCCCAGGCCCGGCATCGCGAGTTGGCCGTTCAGGTCGCCGAGTTCCACGATCATCGCAATCGTCCAGCCGGCACGGGTGTTCAGGTCGCATCTATGATGCCGAAGTGGCCAGCCGCACCGACCGCCACCGCAAGTCCTATGGTCGCGGCAAAGCAGGCGCCAATGCCGCCTCAAGCCTCGCAAGTCGTCGCAGCGTTGGCACCTGAGCCGAAACCTGCTTCACCTGCGCCTGCCCGCTTGGCCGCCGAGCCGCGTGTCGTCGACCGTCCATCTCAACTTTCGACGAGACCGACAAATGACGAGCGTGCGAAGCTTGCCCAGCTGGCAGCGCTGGCAAGCTTTGAGCCGCAGCTGATCGTCGGGCCGAGGCAAGCTGTCCGTCCAGCCGCAATTGGTCAAATGCCGAGCTTGACAGGGATCGAACCGAAGGCCGGCAGCGTGCCTCCGCAGGCAGCCCCACGCCTGGCTGCGCTTGCGCCTGAAACGGGGTCGAGCCTCACTGACAGTGGACGTATCGGTGCCGGCAACTGGGTTAAAGCTCCCGAGTTCGATGACGAACACCCAGACGAGTTGTCCTACCGTCCCTTCCCCGTGACGCCGTATATGACGGCCACCGCCTCGGCGGATGATCCAGCGCTGGCGCATATGATCCATCCGGATGTGTCAAAAACGCTGGAGATGCTTGATCAAGCGGGTTCGATGCCGCCGATGAAGCTGCGCCCTACGCAGCAGATCGCGCGGCTGATGTGGGCGCAAGAGTTCAAGGGCGGCGCTGTCGATGTGGATCAGTTGTTCGAGTCATCCAATGACCTGTTGAAGCCGAATGGTGTCAACAATCGCGCCGTGAAGACGGGTATGAAATAGGCGCACTGCGCTGTTGCAGACCTCGCGGGCAGGTAGCTGTGCATCTTGCCGGGATTGAGTAGACCGTACGGGTCGATCTCGCGCTTGAACCCGGCTTGATCGGCATCCGCCCGTTTGTGCCGGCTGCCGTCTTCCAGCGTGTAGCCTCGCAATCATCACACCGTGGCTTTCGTGCAGGGCACTGCGCTCCGTTGAAAAACACCACCCATCAATTGACTTTTGCCGCTTGGGACGTCGCAAAAAGGCCTGAAAGAATGTGCCTTTCCGATTGCGGATGGAGCGCAAAAGGCTATGTCTGGACCTTGATCGCGGAGGCTGCCTGATTATGGACAGGCGATCGCGTTAGTTGGGCATCAGATAGGGGCAGACATTCAGGTCATGGCCGAGAACAAAGACACGATCTTTCGCGAACTCGACGAGGAGATGCGTCGCGAACAGCTGCATAAGCTGTGGCAGAACTACGGTACCTATTTCATCGCCGCAGCGCTCGCCATCGTTCTAGGCGTTGGTGGCTACCAATACCATATCGCCCAGAAAACCAAGGCGATCGAGGCGTCTGGCACCAGTTACGATGCGGCGGCCCAGCTGATTGCTGGTGGCAAGGCGGATGAGGCACGCACGGCGCTGGAGCAGATCGCCAAGCAGGGGCCTGCTGGCTACGCAACGCTTTCGCAGCTGAGGCTGGCTGGTACTGCTGCTAAAGAGGGAAAAACCGCCGAAGCCGTGGCCGCCTACGAACAACTTTCCAAAACGCCTGGCACCGATTCGATGCTCGCCGATTTCGCGCGTCTCCAAGCTGCGTCGTTGAGATTGGATCAGGCGGACTGGACCGAGATGCAGAATCGCCTCATCGATCTTACCGACAACTCGAATGCTTGGAAATTTTCTGCCCGCGAGTTGATGGCGATTGCAGCGTTGAAGCATGGCCAGATCGAGCAGGCACGTAAGTTCGGCGATTTGTTGATGGGGGAGCGCAAGGTTCCACCCTCCGTTCTCGAGCGCGTCAAGGTTTTGATGGCGTCCGTCGTTGCCGCCGAGCTGGCATCGGCAAACCCGGTCTCTGCACCGAAAGCAGAACCGGCGAAGGCACCGGAGGCCGCAATGCCGGCCGAGGTGAAGAAGAAGTAGCTGCGACCGAGGGAGCCCCATGGGCAACACGCGCACGAGATCAGTTTGCACGAACCGGGCTCGCGGAGCTCACGTAGTGATGGCGTGTCTCATTGCGGGGCTGATGGCCGGATGCTCCGACAGTTTGCCAAGCATGCCCAAGATCGGCGACCTCAACCCGTTCGCCGAAAAGCTAAAGCCGCTGCCTGGAAACCGGATCGCCGTCATTCAGGCGAACGAGAAGATTCCGGGGGAACTCGCCAATGCCGACAAGCCGATCGTCCTGCCGCCGGCGCGCGCGAACGACGGTTGGACGCAGCCGGGCGGTCAAGCCAACAATGCGCCGGGTAACTTGGCGCTTGCGGCGGCCGTACGGCAAACTTGGACCGCCGATGCCGGCTCGGGATCGTCTTCGTCGGGAAAACTGACAGCGAGCCCCATCGTCTATGATGGCCGCGTCTATACGCTGGATGCAGCGGCCAAGGTCACTGCATTCGCCGTGACAGGTGGATCGTCGATATGGCGGGCCGACGTCACGCCGGACAAGGAGAAGAGCGAGAAAGGCTACGGTGGCGGCATTGCCGCCGACAATGGCCGCATCTATGCTGCTACCGGCTTTGGAACAGTAGTCGCCCTGGACGCGACCTCCGGCAAAAAGCTGTGGGAAAAGTCGCTTGGCGTGCCGATCCGTTCATCGCCCACGGCGGCTAACGAGCGGGTGTTCGTCGCGACGACCGAGGGCCGCTTTGTGTGCCTCAATGCCACCGACGGGACCGAGGTCTGGAGCTTCCGCGGCCTGCCCGAGAAGACGAGCATCATTTCAAATCCGAGTCCCGCAGTCGATGGCGACCTCGTCGTCGTACCCTATCCGTCCGGCGAAATTATTGCTTTGCGCACGTCTAACGGACAGCAGGTCTGGCAAGAAAGCTTGGCGCGCACGCGCTCGGCGTCGGCAATCGCGAGCATGAGCGATGCCGCACGGCCCGCGATGGATTCCGGCGTCGTGTATGCCGTCGGTCACGGTGGCCGCATGATCGCAACACAGCAGAAAACCGGCGAGCGGCTGTGGTCCATCAACGTGCCGGGCACGCAGACGCCGATGGTTGCCGGTGAAAGTGTGTTCGTCGTCGACACCACCGGGCAGCTGCTGGCGATTACACGGCGCGAGGGTAAGATTCAGTGGACGACTAAGTTGGCAGGATCGGCGACTTGGTCGGGCCCGACCTTGGCTGGCGGCATGCTATGGGTTGCGTCGAGCAAAGGACAGTTGACGGCTGTCGAAGCAACGACCGGTAAAGTCGTCTCGACACAGGATCTGGGTGGACCTGTCTATATAGCGCCCGTTGTCGCGCAAGGCCGCATGTTCATCCTGACAGACAAGGCCAAGTTGATCGCCCTCGGAGGCTAGAAGGTCTTCGCGTGTTTCTCGCGCGGGCGAAAAGCTTTGTTATGCCGCTCAGTAAATGGCGTCGGGCATGGATGCCTTCTTCTTGGCTATAAATTCCTTCAGCGCGTCGTCGATGCCCGGATCGAGTGCCGGCTGCTCATATTCGGCCAGCATTTTCTTCCATGTGGCGTTGGCGCGAACATGCATCTCTTGCGAGCCCTCCGCTTCCCACTGCTCGACCGAATTGTTGTCATGCAGCTGGAAACGATAGAACGCGTTCTCGAAATTCGCCTGGGTATGCGCGCAACCGAGGAAATGGCCGCCGGGCGATACCTCTCGCAACGCCGACAAGCCTTGCCCGTTCTCGGAGATGTCGACGGCTTGGCAGAAGTTATGCATCGCACCTAGCTGGTCACAGTCCATCACGAACTTCTCGTACGACGATGCAAGCCCGCCCTCCATCCAGCCAGCGGCGTGGAGCACGAAGTTCGTGCCAGCCATGATGGTCGGCATCAGCGTGTTGGCGCTCTCGTAGGCCGCTTGCGCATCGGGCCGCTTCGAAGCGCACAACGATCCACCGGTGCGGAACGGTAAGTTCATGCGGCGGGCCAATTGCGCTGCGCCGAAAATCGCATGAGCAGCCTCGGGCGTGCCGAACGTTGGCGCACCGGACTGCATCGAGATGGTCGACACGAAGGTACCAAAGATGACCGGCGATCCGGGTCGGATTAGCTGGGTGAAGGCAACGCCCGTCATCACCTCGGCAAGCACTTGCGCGAGCGTGGCGGCAACCGTCACCGGGCTCATCGCACCGGCTAGAATGAATGGCGTGATGATCGAGGCTTGATTGTTCGCCGCGTATGCCTCGGCCGCCCCGAGCATGATCGAGTCCCAGACCATCGGCGAGTTGGCGTTGATCAGGCTCGTACACACCGTGTGGTCCTGAATGTAGTCGCGGCCAAACAAAATTTCGCACATGGTGACCGTATCGGCGGCGCGCTCGGGCAGCGTTACCGAGCCCATGAACGGTTTGTCCGAGCACGACATGTGGGCGTACATCATATCGAGGTGGCGCTTGTTGACGGGCACGTCGACTGGTTCACAAACGGTGCCGCCGGAATGGTGCATCCAGGGCGAGGCGTAAGACAACTTAACGAAATTGCGGAAGTCCTCGATCGTGCCGTAGCGGCGGCCCTTGTCGATGTCGTGCACGAAAGGGGACCCGTAGACCGGGGCGAACACAGTATGCTTGCCGCCGATCTCGACGCTGCGCGCGGGGTTGCGCGCATGCTGCGTGTAGGCTGAAGGCGCAGTTTTGCACAGCTGGCGCGCCATACCCTTAGGGAAGCGGATTCGGCTCCCTTGGCTGTCGGCGCCAGCAGCCTTGAACAGCGCATGCGCCTTCGGATAGTCGCGAAACTCGATGCCGATCTCTTGCAGCAGAGTTTCGGCATTGACTTCGATGATCTCGATCGTCTCGAGGCTGAGGAGATCAGTTGGCGGTATGCCGCGCGTGATGTAGGGGATCGACGATGCGCCACGCAGCAGCCTTGCGGTCTTGCGGGCTTCACGACCTCGACGGATGGTAGGCGCAGGTGGCGCGTCCGGCGGCAAATCGCTCATGGCGAAAATCCCTTCGATCTTTTCTTCGCCGAAGATGTCGCGCGAAAGAGGGAAGCGCCGCTACCCCATCTGCGGCATCGGCTTGCGCGAACGCGTCTTTTGTTCGGCTGACCCTGTTTGCAGAGCCGGTTGGGGTTTAACGTCACGCGCGCCAGCGTGCCGTTCAGTACTCGGCGTATGGCCGAAATGCTCGTTGTAGCTCTTCGAAAAATGCGACGCCGACACGAATCCGCATGCCATCGCCACGGATAGGATCGGATGGCTCGTCTGCTGCAGCAGAAACCGTGCCCGGTCCAGTCGAACCGTCAGATAATGCCGCGTCGGCGAATGGCCCAGATACTTGGCGAACAGGCGCTCGAGCTGGCGGGGCGATACGCCGGCTTGCTTCGCCAGCGCCGTGCAACTGAGCGGCGTCTCGATCGTCTCTTCCATGCGCGCGACGACGGCGAGCAGCCGGGGATGAGCAACGCCTAGACGCGTTCGCAAATCCATGCGCTGGCGTTCGGACGCCTCACGGATGCGATGATGGATCAGCTGATCGGTCACCGCGGTCGCAAGCGCCTGCCCGTGATCGCGGGCGATGATTGATAGCATCATGTCGGCGGCGGCCGTTCCGCCAGCGCAGGTGAAGCGAGTGCGATCGATCTCGAACAATTCGGATGTTACGTCGAGATCGGGGAACTCGGCCATCAACGCGGCTTGGTTTTCCCAATGGATGGTCGATTGATAGCCATCGAGCAGGCCCGCTCTCGCCAGCACGTAGGTTCCCGTGCAAACGGCGCCAAGCGATGTGCCGAACGATGATAGGCGTCTCAACGCGGCGATTGCATCGCGATGATCGAGCGACTGGACGCCGTTGCCGGCACACAGGATGGCGGCGCCCAACTCGCGCGCTTGGCTGTAAGGCTCGTCGACGCGTACCTCGACATTGTTGGACGCGCGCACCGGTTGACCATCGGCCGAATAAAGCCGCCAGCTGTAGAGGTTGCGGTTGGAGACCTGGTTGGCGAGGCGCAAGGGCTCTATCGCCGACGTGAACGCCATCATCGTGAAATGAGGCGTCAGAAAGAAGCCGACATTATAAGGACGCGTCAGATTTGCGGGACCAACGAAGGGCGCTGCCGCTAACGGACGCGCCTCAAGACGACCTAGTTTGCCGCTTCTATCGTTCGTCATTTGCTATTCTAAACACGACATCATGCGAATAGCTATCTGCGGCCGTCCATTCGCACGGCTAGTTGAAGCCTAGGCTGAGCCGGGTTTAGCCTCGCGCTGCTTCTTCTTGTGAGCGTATTTCGAGGCGATCTTGGCGCCAGTCGGGCCATCCTTGCGGCCGGCAGAAGCGCCCTTGCCGTTCGGGGACGAATTGCGCGCGACAAAGCCGCTCCCAGCTCCCGCCGGTCCCCGGGCGGAGAAACCGTTGGACTTGCCCTTGTCACTCCACGGAGCTTTGGAGCGCTCCGTCGATGGTGCAGCGCGCGCGCCAGAGTCGGGGCGGGCGACATAGCCGCTCGGCTTCGGCTTGCCACCGTCCCGCCGCGTCGTTGCAGGGCGCTCTTCAGGCGGCGAATCCGACGGCAAGCTTTCATTCCACGGTGCCGTTCGCGCGACAAACCCGCCGGACTTCGGCTTGGCTTTGTCACGCCATGGCGCTTTCGGACGCTCCTCTGGCGTGGTTGTCGAAGCGCGATCGCTTGGCACCCAAGCTTTCTTTGGCTTGTCTACGGATGGTGCAGCTTCGCGCCGTTCAACCTTTGCCTCGACGGGCGCCTCGGTTTTCTCGCGTCGTTGATAGCCGGTGGATGCCCGGGGATGCTCGCTGGCGGCTGTCTCGGCACCTTCTCGCGCGATGTGGCCCTCTTTGCTCTCGTTCGTGCGCACCGCGTCGGCGAATTGATCAGCAAACTCAGCAAGAATTTGGAACCGCGTATCTTTGTCTTCGATGCGGATGGCGCCGATTTCGGTTTTCGTCACGCCACCGGCGCGGCAGATTAGCGGCAGCAGCCAGCGCGGATCAGCATTGCGTTCGCGACCGATGTTGAGGCGAAACCACACCATCGGCGGCCCATCGTTGCGGATGGGGCGAGGTGCGCCCGAGTTGCGGTCACCCGATGGACGGTCCCGATCGCCGCTCCTCGCACGGCTGACGTAACCTTCGGACCGGCCACGCGGCGCGGCGCCATAATCGCGACGAGGCGGTCCGGTGTCTTCCGCGAGTTCTTCCGGCGCAGGCAGCTGCGTGCGATGCATGCGAATGAGGGCGATTGCAATTTCGCCGGCAGTGCGGGCCGCTTGCAGAGCTTGCGCAGCGGTTAGATCTGCTTCCGTTGGTGTTTCCGTGAAGATCGCATCAGCGAGGAACCGCTCCTGATCGCGGGCGCGAATTTCATCCGCAGCCGGCGCGGCTCCCCAGATTACGGTGATCCGGGCCTTGGCGAGCAATTCCTCGGCTTTGCGGCGGCGATTGAACGGAACGATGAGCATGCACATGCCCTTGCGGCCGGCTCTGCCGGTGCGGCCGGAACGATGCAGCAGCGTCTCGCCATCGTTCGGCAGATCGGCATGGATTACGAGTGCCAGATCGGGCAAATCCAGACCACGGGCAGCAACGTCGGTTGCGACAAGGACGCGGGCACGGCCGTCGCGCAGGGACACCAGCGCTTGCGAACGTTCCGCCTGCGATAGCTCGCCCGAGAGTGCGACCGCTGCAAAGCCGCGCTCGACCAGCCGCGAGTGCATGCGCTTGACGGCTTCACGCGTGGCGCAGAAAACGAGTGCCGCACGTGCGTCGTGAAAGCGCAGGACGTTCACAACCGCGTTTTCGCTATCACCGGGTGCAACGCGGATGGCGCGGTATTCGATATCGGCGTGCTGCTCGTTGCGGCGCGTGGTTTCGATGCGGACCGAGTCACGCTGATAGCGGCGCGCCAGCGTCTCGATTTCGCGCGGCATGGTCGCCGAAAAAAGTAGCGTCTGCCGTTCCTGCGGCGTCGCATCGAGAATGAATTCAAGGTCCTCACGGAAGCCGAGATCAAGCATCTCATCGGCCTCGTCTAGAACGATCGTCTTGAGAAAGCCGAGCTTCAAGCGATTGCGCTCGAGATGGTCGCGCAGCCGTCCGGGCGTGCCAACGACGATATGCGCACCCGCGTTCAATTGCCGTGCCTCCGCGCGCGCATCCATGCCGCCGACGCACGAGATCACGTTGGCGCCAGTTTCGGCGTATAGCCAGGCGAGTTCACGCTGGACCTGAAGCGCCAGTTCGCGCGTCGGTGCAATAATCAGCGCGAGTGGCTCGGCTGCGCGTCCGAAGCGCTCTTCGGTGCCAAGCAGTGTGGTCGCGATCGCAAGCCCGAAGGCCACCGTTTTGCCGGAACCGGTTTGCGCTGAAACAAGCATATCCCGGCCGGCAATGTCGGCTTCCAGGACAGCAAGCTGAACTGCGGTCGGCACCGAATAGTCGCGCGCTGCGAGGGCGCGGGCGAGCGCCGGATGAGTGGTCGGAAATGTCATTGTTGAGCGCTTTTCGAGCAACGGCAGTGGCGCCGACCTGCCGGAATGGAGGTGCGAGCGATGGCTGCCAGGGTATTTGATCGCGGCTACATAGCCGAATTCGCCGCACACCGCTAGCCGACACGCGGTCGCGGTTAAGGACAGCTCAGCACTGGCGTGAATCTCCAGCCGTTGAGCTTCAGCTGATCGGTTTGCAGCGCCGCCACTTTTCGGGCGTCACTGCCCCTTTCCGGGTGAGCTCCATCAACTCTTCGCCATGCAACATCATCGTGATTTCGCTGCCGGGATCCGGCTCGTTGGCGGGAACGACGTACCTAAATCCATGACGGCTATAGTTTCCGTCGATCCTATTGCCGGCGGGCGTGGTGATAGTCGGCCCTTGAATTTCGAGATGGCTCGTCGAATAACACCACTGTCCATCGATCGCGTCGGCGCGCGCAGAGGTTGCGGCTATGATCAGAATGACGAAGCCGAGACAGGTAATCGCTTTGCGTTTCATGCGACCAACTCCCAATGGCACTGGCACACAGGCTATTTTGGAAATCGGAGCGTGGCAATTTAGTTCATTTTAGCTTTACAAGCCTTCGGGTTTTTGGCCCGCGAGAAGCCGCAGCAACATTCGTCCGGCTTCTTGGCGGTGGCGCCGATGGATTTCATAAGCCGCGTTGCCATCGCGCTTGCGAATTGCCGCAACGACGGCGGCGTGGTCGCGATTGGACTGGGTGGGCTTCGGCCTCAGCGTCAGGGTCTGCATGCGCGCCCGGTGGGCTTGATCGCGAAACATGGCGACGATCTGGGCCAGGCGGCGGTTGCCCGAGAGTTCCACGATCGCATTATGAAACTCACGGTCGTGGGCGGACCACCCAACCAGATCATCTCTGTCGAGTGCCTGCTCCATGCCAGCAACAGCTGCATCCAATCGCGCCAGCTGCGCCGGATTGAGGCCTCGCTCTGCGACGCGTTGGGCCGCGATCGCCTCGAGCGTCGACAGCAATTCGTAAATTTCGCCCATATCCGAGACGGAGACCGGCAGCACGCGCGCGCCATGCCGGGGCTTCACTTCCACGAGGCGCTCGTCGCTGAGCCTGATCAAGGCTTCCCGCACGGGTGTACGGCTCATATTTAGCTCGTCGGCCAAGGTTTGTTCGAGGTATTGCGCACCGGCGGGCATCTCATTTTCCAGGATGCGGCGGCGCAACTCGTGATATGCGCGCAACGTTTGCGAGCGGCCGTCGGCCGGAGAAGCGGCTACGCGTTCTGCTAAGTCGCTCTTGCTCATTTGTCCTCCCGTGTGCAGCATGTCGTAATTGCACGCGATCACGCAGCAAACCGCTTTTGATCGTATCATGTACCGGCTTTAGCCGCAGAAGCCATGTTGATGTGCCATGGTGGACGAAGTCAAACGAGGCGGTAGTCTCGGGTGGATACGACTGGAACAGTGAGGAGAGCGAATGCGCACACGCGTAACGAATGCGCTGACACTACCGGCGGATGGCACCGCCGCAGCACTTGCGGGCCGAGTCTGGCGGCCAGAGGTCTCCGGCCCATCGGTCGTCACTATCGGCAACGGCAGCGTTTTCGACATAACGGCGGCAGTGCCGACCATGCGCGATCTCTGCGAGAGCGCTGATCCAGCAGCCATCGTGCGCACGGCGGCGCGCGAACGCATCGGTTCGCTAACTGAGATCCTCGCCAACACGCCCGAGGCATCGAGAGACACATCAAAGCCGTGGCTGCTTGCCCCGATCGATTTGCAAGCGGTGAAGGCCGCCGGAGTGACCTTCCCAAGATCGATGCTGGAACGCGTCATTGAAGAGCAGGCGAAAGGTGCACCGGAAAAAGCCCATGCAATTCGCGCTACCGTCGAGAAGCAACTCGGCGGCAACCTGCGCAATTTAAAGCCGGGCTCTGCGCAGGCACTCGAACTCAAGCGCGTGCTGATCGAGCAGGGAGCCTGGTCGCAGTATCTCGAAGTCGGCATCGGCGAGGATGCGGAAATCTTTACCAAGGCACAGCCGATGAGTGCTGTTGGCCACGGGATGGATGCTGGCCTGCATCCGCGATCGACGTGGAATAATCCCGAGCCGGAGGTCGTACTCGCCGTATCGTCGAAAGGCCGGATCGTCGGCGCGATGCTCGGTAACGATGTCAATTTACGCGATTTCGAGGGGCGCTCGGCGCTCCTTTTGTCCAAGGCGAAGGACAACAACGCCTCGGCCAGCGTCGGCCCGTTCATACGCTTTTTCGATCAAGCGTTCACGCTCGATACGGTGCGGCGCATCGAAGTGCGGTTGACGGTCGACGGTACCGATGGATTCCGTATGACGGGGCAGTCGTCGATGTCGGAGATCGCCCGCGATCCAGCGGATCTGGTTGCCGAGATGCTGAACAAGACGCATCAATACCCGGACGGCGCGGTGCTTTACCTCGGCACGATGTTTGCGCCGAAAGATGATCGTGGCGCGCCGGGGATGGGCTTCACGCATCACGAAGGTGATCTGGTTACGATTTACGCGGCGGAACTAGGCAGCCTGACCAACCGAATGACAATGGCGGACAAAGCTCCGCCGTGGAGTTACGGCACGGCGGATCTGATGCGCAATCTGGCAAAACGTGGGCTTTTGAGCTGAGGAGCAGTACGATGGCGACCATTACACCAGCAGCAAAGAATCACGGCGCGCTGTCGGCGCTCGCATCGCGCTACGTCGATGTCGAGAATTTGCCATGGGTGCCGTCTCGCTTCCCCGGCGTCGACCTCAAAGTGCTGATGGAAGACAAGGATACGGGTCTGCTAACAGCGCTCACGCGCTTCGCGCCGGGATCCGTGTTGCCCGATCACGAGCACGTCGATATCGAGCAGAGCTTCGTGATCGAAGGCTCGCTGGCCGACGACGAAGGCGTGGCGACCGCTGGCAATTATGTCTGGCGGCCGGCCGGTAGCCGGCACACGGCGCACACAAAGGACGGCTGCATCGTGCTGTCGTTCTTCATAAAGCCGAACAAGTTTTTCGACTGATTGATCCGAATTTTTGGTTATACCTGCGTTAACTCCACTGAACGATAGCGGTCCTGGATTTACGGCTCGTCAATCGACGCCATTCAATTTGATCTGTCAGGACTATTCTCGTTGAGGACTAAGCAATGATCTGCTTCGAGCACGCTGACGCCTCGGCGGTTGGTATTTGTCGTATGTGCGGTCGAGGCGTTTGCCGTTCATGCGCACACGAAGAAACGAACGGCTTAGTATGCTCATCTACGTGCCAGGAGTACGCTGAGCAACTAAGAGTTACCAATGCTCGGGCAATGGCAGCATATGGTATCGTCGATGGTAAGAGCACCCTGCTATCATACTGGATACTAATGACTATCCTACCAGGAATAGTTTTCTTTGTCGTAGGAGCCGCTTCTGCATATCAAGCAGCTTCTATTAGCAGTGCTGATGCGTTCGCAATGATTGTAGGTACCGTTTTTACGCTCATCGGAATTTATCAGCATTGGTTGCAGAAGCGCGCGGGGAAGTAGAACGACAACACGCCAGACGTGGTCAGTTATCGCTACGTCATATCCAACGCAGGGTGTCGTCGCGGAGCACCAGCACCCGATCCTGAGGTACTTTCAGAGTAGGCACTTTTTCGTGAGCCACGCCGCCAGCGAGCCCCCGCAGTGCACGGGTGATGCCGCCGTGTGTGACCACCACGGCATCGCGCGTGATGCCGGCCAACCAGTCCGTGATCCGGCTCATGACGTCGGCGTAGCTCTCGCCACCATCGGGACGCCAGTTGAACGGGTCGTGCGCACGTTCAACGCCATTCATGTCCGATGGTGGTAATTGCGACCACGTGCTGCCCTCGCACCGTCCATAGCTCAGCTCCTTGAGACGGCCGTCGGTTGTGAAGCCAGCCACCGGCAAGCCCATCGCAGCGCGCAGCAGCTGCATCGTCTCGAAAGCGCGCAGCAGTGGGCTGGCAATGAAGTCTATCGACTGAAGATCGAGTCTCTGTTCCAGCAGCCGCAATCCGTTCTGCGTCGCCTGCCCACGGCCGCGATCGTTGAGGCGCGTGTCCGTGTGCCCTTGCAACCGGCCCGCAACATTCCAATCGGTCTCACCGTGCCGAACGACGTAAAGCGTAATCCCTGGCTTCATGAGTTGCGTCAGACCTTCAACACGAGCTTGCCGTTGTTGCCGCTGGTGTAGAGCAGATTGAGCGTGTCCACGAAAGCTTCGAGTCCACCCGTGCGCACATCCTCGCGGATCTTGAGCAGGCCCTTGCTGTGCCAATCGCCGAGTGCCGTGATTGCCTCAGGAATACGCTTCTCCCAATCGAAAACGATCAAACCTTGCATCTTCAAGCGCTGGGTGAGGATGCAGCGCAAGTTCTTTGGACCTTCGGGCATACTCGTTGCCGTGTAGGCTGAGATAAGGCCGCATACGGCGATGCGCCCGAAGGTGTTCATCTGCAGCAGGACGGTGTCGAGAATCTCACCGCCGGCGTTTTCGAAATCAACATCGATGCCGTTGGGGCAAGCGGCTCTCAAGTCGGCGGCCAGATTGCCAGCCTTGTAATCGACACAGGCGTCAAAACCCAATTGCTCGACGACGTAACGGCACTTCTCGGGTCCACCGGCGATGCCGACTGCGCGCGCCCCTTTGATCTTCGCGATTTGCCCAACGAGTGAGCCGACGGCGCCTGATGCTGCCGAGACGACGACCGTATCGCCAGCCTTCGGCTGTCCCACTTCCAGTAGGCCGAAATAGGCGGTCCAACCCGGCATGCCGAGGCCGCCGACCCATCGCTCCAGCGGCGCCAAAGCCGTGTCGACCTTCACGACGCGCTCGCCCTTCGAGATCGCATGCGTTTGTGCGCCGAACATGCCTTGGACGGCATCCCCGGCCTTGTAATCTGGATGGTTCGACGCCTCCACATAACCGGCGGCATAGGCACGCATGGTGCCGCCGAGGGCAACCGGAGCGACGTAAGACTTGCCATCGTTGATCCAGCCCCGCATGGCCGGATCGAGAGAAATGTACTCGACTTTGACGCGGAATTCGCCCGCGCCCGGTTCGGCTACCGCTGCTTCCTCGATATGGAAGAGGTCGTGCGTGACGAGGCCCGGTTTGGGGCGCTTGTCGAGGATCAGCCGGCTATATTTCGAAGTCATGCGCGATCCTTTAGAATTTGTATCAGGCTGCTGTTTTCAGTCCCTGTCGCGGCGTGAGGCGCTGCCGGACGAGGTCGATGTGACCACGTAGGTCGAAAAGTTGATCATAGAAGTGCTGTGGCACGCGAATAGCTGCAACGCCCGTTTCGATGCGGTCCAACTCGGCAACGTTGGCCATGCTTCTCGTCGGTGTCGGCGCTCGTTCGAGTGACGTTTCGAGCTGCTTGAGTTCATTGTACCAGTACAGCAGGCGGCGGCGCATGCTCCAATTGTACAGTACCGGCAACATTTTGATCAGCGGGATCAATATCGACAGGATGGGAATCAGCAACAAGATGAACTGCGCAGCGTGCGCGTTTGCTAGTGCGGCCGGCCAAAAGGGCAAGTGAAGCCGGGCCATTGCTGGCGCCAGGCCGCGGAGTAGAAACGGCAGCTCGCCCGACTTGTGGACCGCCCGGGCATCCGGCGACATCTCGAACTCCGGGTCACTCGCCGTTGGGAACTGACCAGACCGGTGAAACAACACTGGTTCGCCCGTCTTGTCGAAGCCGGCTTTGGGATTGTGGATCACGGCATCGGTCAGGACGCTGGCCAATGCTGGATGCAGATCGGTGCGAACAACCAACGCCGTTGTCGTGGTGAGCAGCGTGATGTCGGCGGACGGTATCTCCGGGACGAATTCGATCGAGCCTTGGTTCATCACCACTTTGGAGAGTGCCGGAAAACGGTTGGTATAAGCATCTGCTTCTGGCGCGAAGTTCATCAGCAGTATGCCCGGCGTCCGCATCAGCTTTTGAACCTTCGGTGATTCTGCGGGCAGGATGACGAAGGCGACATCGGCATCGCCGGTGATCAACTGATTGCCATCGTCGGCTAGCTCCTGCTCGATAATCGTCGCCGACTTTGCATCGATGCTGTTGGCTTTCAAAAGGTGGGTCGCCACCCGCCGGGTACCGGACGTCATGGTTCCCACCATGATCCGCTTGCCCTCGAACTCCCACAAATTGCGGATTTGCTTCGGCCCCCGGTAAAATACCCAGATCGGCTCCAGCATGACGCGTCCGACCGATCGCAGCTTTTCGACCTGCAAATCGTGCCATTTGTGCTCCTCGTCGGAAGCCAGGCGGCCTTGCAAGCTACCGGCGACGCCACCCTTGATAAAACCTGCCTGGATATCGGACTCCTTATGCAGGATCAGGTTGTTTAGCGTAGTGGTGCCCTCCGTTTTTTCGCGCAATTCGAGTGTGATGCCGTGGCGCTGCAGGTCTTTCTGATAAGTCAGCGCCAACTGGTGATAGGCGCCGCCCGCACCTCCCGTCGCCATCACTAGCCGGCCTTGCGGACCAGGCTTTAGCCACAGTACGAGACCCCACGCAGCAAGTACTGCCGCAAGCAGGCACAAAGCGGTAATCGTTGCAAATCTTTGCACTTTGGCTCTCGTGATTACGCCGTGTTCCACGTGAGGCCTCCTTGTTGGCGGCGACGATTGCTGCTCGTCGACCATCGAGATGGACGCGTAGACCGGCCGTTGCCGTTGCGCGCACCGAACCATTGGTTATGGGCAGAAGAGGGGCGTGATTGAGGTTCAGTCGGACTTGACGACGTTGATGTCGGGTGCATCTTCGTTCTTCATGCCTTGCACATGGTAGCCTGCGTCGACGTGATGGATCTCACCCGTCACGGCGCGGCCGAGGTCTGAGAGCAGATAGAGCCCAGACGCACCAACTTCCTCGATCGTCACGGTTCGCCGCAAGGCCGAATTGTACTCGTTCCACTTGAGGATGTAACGGAAGTCGGAAATGCCGGAAGCCGCCAAGGTCTTGATCGGCCCGGCGGAAATAGCATTTACGCGGATGGCCTGTTTGCCGAGGTCGGCCGCGAGATACCGTACGCTTGCCTCTAAAGCCGCCTTGGCGACACCCATCACGTTGTAATGCGGCATCACCTTTTCTGCCCCGTAGTAGGTGAGCGTCAACATCGAGCCGCCATGGCTCATCAGTTTCTCGGCTCGATTTGCCAACGCCGTGAACGAATAACAGGAAATCAGCAGTGACTGAGTGAAGTTCTTTTCCGACGTGTCGACGTAGCGGCCATCAAGTTCGGCTTTGTCGGCAAATGCGATCGCGTGCACCAGAAAGTCGAGCCGGCCCCATTTCGCTTTCAACTCTGCAAAAACTGCATCCATTGATGCTGGATCGGTCACGTCGCACGGCAGAACCAAGTCCGAACCCAGCTCGGCGGCGAGTGGCACAACGCGCTTCTTCAAGGCTTCGCCCTGATATGTGAGTGCTACCTGGGCTCCCTGAGCCGCGACTGCCTTGGCGATTCCCCAGGCGATCGAGCGATTGTTGGCAACGCCCATGATGAGGCCGCGTTTGCCAGCCATGAGATTGCCGGTCGGCACAATTGTCGTTTGATCGCCACCCGTCATATTGTCATTTCCCTGTCGAAGTTCGAAACTTAGCCATCCTACACCAAGGGTTCCGGGGGTCTATACGGGAGCATCGGATGGCTCATGCAGTGTTGCCCTGGTATCGCTTGTGGCTGTAGTTGTCGGCACCGATATAGACACGACTAGTACCGTTGTCTCGTATCTTCGAACCACGTTGGATGGAGTCTTGCCTATGAAGCTTTTTTACGCGCCGGGCGTCTGCTCGCTATCGCCGCACATCGTACTCAAGGAGTCGGGGCTCCCTTTTGAGACGATCAAGACCGACATAAAGGCCAAGAAAACGGAAAGTGGCGACGACTACAAGTTGACCAATCCGCTAGGCTATGTGCCTGCACTCGAACTGAATGACGGAACGGTTCTGACGGAAGGTCCAGCGATCGTGCAGTACATCGCGGACCAAGTGCCGGATAAAAAGCTCGCGCCCGCAAACGGCACGTTGGACCGCTACAAAATGCAGTCGTGGCTGAACTTTGTTTCGTCCGAGATGCACAAGGGCTTTTCGCCGTTGTTCAATCCAGCGATGCCGGAGGAAGCAAAGCAGCTCGCGCGTGACCGGCTTGCTACACGGTTCGCCCACCTGGAAACCCACTTCGGCAAGCACAACTATTTAATGGGCAACGATTTCACCGTTCCCGATGCTTACTGCTTCACGGTTCTGCGCTGGACGACGCCAACGAAGATCGATCTCGGCCCATACCCGAACGTGCAAGCGTTCATGAAGCGCATGCAAGAGCGGCCAGCGGTGCAGGCGGCGATGAAAGATGAAGGTTTGACGGGCTAGTGCCGTAAATGCCGCGCAATGAGGGCTTCGCGTGCGCGGCATTTCTCCAGTCGGTCGGTGATGCAACTGTCTTTGCAAAAGCTCGAGTGGCGTGGCATCACGATGTCACACGCGAGCACGTGAGTCGTGGATCGCCGCGTTGATCTTACGCGGCAAGCCTGCGTCAGCGAGTTTAAGGACCTACCGCAATGACAGACGTGGCTGCAAATTCGGGCGCAGGTAGCCAGCCAGCGGACCCGCGCGCCTATGTCGAAAATGGCATGATCCTGATCGGCTGCAGCAAGTCCGGCCGGCAGTTTTCGCCTGAAATGATCGAGCTGGCGCTAGCTAACCGCCATGGCTTGGTGACCGGCGCGACAGGCACCGGCAAGACGGTGACGCTACAAGTACTCGCTGAAGGATTTTCAGCGGCCGGCGTCCCGGTTTTTGCTGCAGATATCAAGGGTGATCTATCCGGCATTGCTGCCATCGGCGAGCCGAAGCCGATCCTGCTCAAGCGCGCCGAGGAAATCGGCCTGAGCGATTACGGCAATTGCTCGTTTCCCACAGTTTTCTGGGACATCTTCGGCGAGCGCGGCCATCCGGTCCGCGCCACGGTGCAGGAAATGGGGCCTCTGCTGCTGTCGCGGCTGCTTGAGCTGACCGAGCCGCAGGAAGGTGTGCTCAACATCGCTTTTCGCTGGGCCGAGGACGAGCGCGAAGACGGCGATAAGCGGATGGTCATCAACGACCTGCAGGACCTGCGCTCCGTTATCGACGAGATGGGCAAGCGCGCGGCATCACTGCGCAGCAAGTATGGTAACATCGCGCCGCAGACCGTCGGTGTTATCCAGCGCCGCCTGCTGGTGCTTGAAGAGCAGGGAGCTGACAAATTCTTCGGTGCGCCCGCACTCGATATCCTCGACTTCATCAAGTTGGCACCCGACGGACGCGGTATCGTGAACATCCTGTCGGCTGAAAAGCTGATGAACACGCCGAAGCTCTATTCGACGTTCTTGTTGTGGATGCTGGCCGAGCTGTTCGAAAAGCTCCCCGAGGTCGGTGATCTCGACAAGCCGAAGCTCGTATTTCTGTTCGACGAAGCGCATCTGCTGTTCGATGGGGCGCCTAAGGCGGTGCTCGATCAGATCGAACGCGTTACGCGTTTGATCCGCTCGAAGGGCGTTGGCGTGTTCTACGTGACGCAAAGTCCGAGCGACGTTCCCGACCGGATTTCGGCCCAGCTCGGCAATCGTATTCAGCACGCATTGCGTGCGTTCACGCCGAAGGAGCAGAAGGCGATCCGCGCGGCAGCGGAAACCTTCCGCGCTAACCCTGACATCGATACCGAGCGAGCGATCCAAGAGCTCAAAGTCGGCGAGGCGCTGGTGTCGTTCCTGCATAATCGCGGCGAACCGTCGATGGTGCAACGAACGTTGATCCGGCCGCCCATGTCACGCGTGGGTCCGCTCAATACACAGGAACGCCGTGCGCTGATCGAAGCGGACGTCGCCAATCAGCGAAAATACAAGGAGCTGGTCGGCGGCGATACCGCGCACGAGCGCCTGCAGGATCGCAATACGATCGTCGGCAAGGCCAAGGAAGGCGTGAAGAGCGCTTTTGGTGGGCTTTTCAAGTGGACCAAGTAGGCTCTGCCGCAGCCTACAGGTTTTTAGGATCTCGCTTTCGCAGCTGCCCTCAGTTCCGCAATCGCAAGCCGTGCCAGCTCATCCGCACGCTCGTTCTCCGGATGGCCGGCGTGGCCCTTCACCCAATGCCATTCGATCGTGTGCGTCTTTAGCGCCAGCTCTAGCCGCTTCCATAGATCTTCGTTCTTCACCGGCTTCTTATCGGCAGTCTTCCAGCCGTTTCGTTTCCAGCCGAAGATCCACTTGGTGATGCCGTCCTTCAGGAAGTTGCTGTCGGTGTGCAACGCGACGATCGACGGCTTTTTTAGAGCTTCGAGCGCGCCGATCGCGGCCGACAGCTCCATGCGGTTGTTGGTGGTATCGGCTTCCGATCCGCGCAATTCCTTGCGATGGCCGCCCGACATCAAGATGGCGCCCCAGCCGCCCGGCCCTGGATTGCCAGAGCAAGCACCGTCTGTGAAAACGGTGACCAGTGGCTTTGCGGTAGGTGCTTCAACATCGCTCATCGCGGACCGTCCAATCCATAGTCTGCGCCTGAGCCGGTGTTCGCAACACGCGCGTGATGCAGCAACCGCTCGAGATACGGGATCGGATCATGCTTCACCACCATGGCGCCGGCAGGTGTATTCACCCAATCGTAGGCGCGGGTGAGCAAAAAGCGCAGCGCGGCACCCCGGCATAGCGTAGGCAGTGCATCGCGTTCGGCAGACGTCAGGCGTCGCACGCTTTGATACCCGGCAAGCAAGGCTGCGCCCTTTTCCAGGTCGAACGTCAGGTCATCGCGGAAGCACCAGGCGTTGAGACACACGGCGACATCGTAGGCGAGCGCATCGTTGCAAGCGAAGTAGAAGTCGATCAAGCCCGACAGCTGATCGCCCATGAAAAAAACGTTGTCGGGGAACAGGTCGGCGTGAATGACGCCATGCGGCAAGTCTTGCGGCCAAGCTCGCAATACGGCCTGCAACTCGTTCCCGATCGTCTCGTCGAGACCCGGACGTATGTCGTTGGCGCGATCCCGGAACCGCTCGAATAATGGGCTCCAGCCTCCGGGTCCAAGCGCATTCGAACGGTTGATCTCGAAATCGCGGCCAGCCTGATGTAGCTGCGCTAGTGCGGCGCCGACGCTATGGCAGTGGCGGGCGAGCGGCTTGCGCAGCCATAAGCCTTCGAGAAAAGTCACAAGCGCGGCCGGGCGTCCGGCAAGCTCGCTCAGGTTGTGGCCCTCTCGATCACGCACCGGTGTCGGGCAAGACAAGCCCTTCCCGGCAAGGTGCTCCATCAGCCCGAGGAAAAACGGCAGATCGCCAGTGTCGACGCGCTTTTCATACAAAGTGAGGATGAATTGACCTGACGTCGTGCCGACAAGGTAGTTCGTGTTCTCGACACCCTCCGCGATACCCTTGCAGGTGACGACGCTGCCCAACCCATAGCCCGCAATGAAACGCGCCAGTTCTTCGTCGGCAACTTCGGTGTAGACAGCCATTGTTTTCAGTTGCCTTGGGGAGACTTCGCGGCCAACGCCGTTTCACGCAACTCTCGTGGCACATTGAAGGCGATGTTCTCGCGCGCGGTAACGACCTCTTTGACCGTCACGGCATACCGTTCGCGGAATGCCGTCACCATCTCGTCAACGAGCACTTCCGGTCCGAAGCGCCCGCGGTAATGCCAAGCGAGCTGATGCCGGAGAAAACGTCCCACGGAATATCAGCTGCGCGCTGCACCAGCACGGCCTTTGGGCAGCCGGATTTTTCTGCCACTTCAACGAGGCGTTGAGAGTTCGAGCTGTTCGGCGCGCCGACGACCAGCAAGCGCTCGACTTTGGCTGCAATCGCCTTTACCGCAATCTGCCGGTTTGTCGTCGCGTAGCAGATGTCTTCCTTGTAGGGGCCGGAGATCTGCGGAAATCGTGTTTTCAGCACTGCCACGATCTCGGCCGTATCGTCGACGGAGAGCGTGGTTTGCGTCAGATAAGCGAGCCGTGATTGGTCCTTGGGAACGAAAGCTTTTGCATCGCCCGGTGTCTCCAGCAGCGTGACCGCGCCTTCTGGCAATTGCCCCATGGTGCCAACGACTTCGGGATGACCAGCGTGCCCGATCAGCACGATCTCGTGCCCGCGTTCGAAATAGTGGCCCGCTTCCTTGTGCACTTTGGAGACCAAGGGGCAGGTCGCGTCCAGATAGAACATGTTTCGCGTTTGCGCAGAGAGCGGGACCGCCTTCGGCACACCGTGCGCTGAAAAGATCACAGGTTGACCATCATCTGGAATCTCGTCCAGATCTTCCACAAAAATGGCGCCTTTCGCTTTGAGACTGTCGACAACATACTTGTTGTGGACGATCTCGTGGCGGACATACACGGGAGCGCCGTATTTGAGGATCGCAAGTTCGACGATTTGAATTGCCCTGTCGACGCCGGCGCAGAAGCCACGGGGAGCGGCCAAGAATATGGTCAACTGAGGTTTTGGCGGTGCTTCGTGTAGAACCGTCGGATGCTTTGCAGAAGGCATGGCAGAACCGCTTCATGGCTTGTGGAAATGTCTTGGTGTTTGCTACGCGCTTGGTCTCCGGCTGTCGAGGGTGCTAAGTACATCGCTAGTCTGATCAAACGAGTCGGGCGGCAGGTTGTTGAATGAGCTGCGGGGGCAGCTCGTGGCTCGGTGCTTGATGACTTCAAGGGGACGGACGGGAAAAAGTGGCAGATAACCTTGCTTCATCGACGATTGCGCGCCTGTGGCGTCCGGTCGCTCGTGCCAGTGCCGCTGTTGCACTCACGATCATCAGTACCGGCTGCGGTGTGTCGACCCTAACTTCCGGTATCGGAGGTAGCGTATTCAGCGGTTCGGGGGCGACGCCCACAGCCACCAAGGGCGTCTCGGAAGAGCAACTGTTGGTCGCGGCGAAGTCAGATGGTGGCGACAGCTCCGGTGGCAGCAGCGGGGAAGTTGCGCACGGATGCCCTCGCTTCGTGGTTTGGCCACGCGACAACAATCTGACGATTTACGAACAGGGGCGTGCCGGCGATGGTCTCGCGGTTATGCACCGTGGCGAGATCACGAAGACCGCGCGCGAGTGTCAGGTCGAGCAAAACAAGGTTACGGTTAAATACGGCTTCTCCGGCCGACTACTACTCGGACCGAAGGGCAAGGCTGGCAACATCACAATGCCGCTAAATGTATTCGTCACCGATGCTAAGCGCGAGAAGGTGACAAGCGACAAGATGAAGGTCGACGTGTCGGTCGCCGTCGATAAGCCCATCGGCTACTTCTCGATGGTACGCACAGTAACATTCACGATCCCGGAGGGTACGCGGCCCGGCGAGTTCGAGGTGTTCGTAGGCTTTGATCGTAACGCTCCAGGCGCTGGCTGACGCGCCCCAGGTCCCGCTTATGTGAGCAGACGAGCGGCGCATCGACTACCAGCCGCGCCTACCTTTTCAATGACGTTGCTCCCCGGTCTAGAGCCCTTCGAAACCACAGTGGGCGGACACGTGCAAGTGGCTCAAGAACTAAGTTCACCTAGTCCGCACTAGGCACAACAGCACGCCGCCGGCGCGTCCGCGCTGGAACCGACGGAAAGCTTCGACGTTCGCCGTTACAAACCGGACTACGACTCCGGTAATAGAAAAGGTGAGACGATGTCGAAAATCAAAACACTGTCGATGGCTGCAATCGCGCTCTCGCTCTCCTTTGGTGCAGTGCACGCAGCACCTATCGCTCCCCCGGTCACTCAGTTCACCGTGGACGCCGCTACTGAAGCTCCCGTTACGCAGGTGCAATACCGGCGTCACGGTGGCGGTGGTGGTGGCTGGCGAGGCCGCGGCTGGCGCGGGCCTGGAATTGGTCTTGGCATCGGTGCCGGTCTTTTAGCCGGTGCGATCATCGCCGATCGGTCCTATGCGCCACGACGCGGTTACCACTACGACTCCTACGCCAGTGAAGGGCCATACTACTATCCGCAGAGCTATGGTGGTGATCCGCGCCGGATTTGCGCTCAAAACTTCAAGTCTTTCGAGTGGAATACGGGCATGTACACGACCTATGGTGGCGAGCGGCGCCTCTGCCCCTACCTGAACTAAACCTAGCGCCGTTCCCAGTCGGGCGGCAGTAGGTCTTTTGAGTTCTTCTTCGATTGAGCGAACCAGATGTCAGGCGCGATAACGCGCTTGTCATCTCGGTGGTTGAGCCACGCTCCCCACCAGCTAAAAGAGCTGTTGGCGATGATATGATGACGGCATGCGCTCATCAGCTGCATGTCACGGTAGCCGCGCGACGGCGAATTGGCAGAAACGTAGGTGATGGTCGCGGGTGTCCTTAAGTTTTCGCGTGTCCAAGCCTCGTCATCTGAAAATGCGAAAAAGTGCGCATTCGGCGTCTTTATCAAAACCGACTTAATCGCGCTCCGATAATAATCGAGCGAGCAGGTGCCGTGAGTGGCGCTCGCCGATGCATCGCTGACGTAATCACCTCTGCGGACGTGCAAAGAAACCGGCATGTCAGCTTGCTGGATTGCCTGCATCACGGCGGCGTTTTCCGCTTCCAGCGGCTGCGTTGAAGTAAACGCCGAGCACACTTCCTCGCGCATGTCTTTGAAGTATCGCTCGGACTGCCAGTACCCCTGCAGGGCACGTGGCGCCGTCAGATCCAACAACTTCTCATCGAACTCGAAGTGCGGTTCCCGATAAACAGGAATTGCATCGACGGCCGTGGAGCTAAAGTGCTGCACGACCCGTTGCAGCCCCCGCACTTTTTTCGGGATGCGTTGCAGCGTGGCCG
>JANOOW010000410.1:0-4043 GCA_031421555.1 Hyphomicrobiaceae bacterium
TCATCGCGCGGCGGATGATATCGGCGGCCGAACCCTGGATCGGTGCATTGATCGACGCCCGCTCCAGGAACGAACGCATCGACGGGTTCTTCGTGTTGATCTCGGGGTAATGGATGCGCCGCCCGAATACCGTCTCGACGTGGCAGTGTTCGTGCGCGAACTTCTTCGTCGCTTCCATGTAATCGCGGATGCCGGGAAAGCGCAGAAAGTACGTCTTGATATAGGTACCGGCCTCCTCGCGGCTGATGCTCAGTTGGTTGGCGAGGCCGAACGCCGAGATGCCGTAGATGATGCCGAAGTTGATCGCCTTGGCGCGGCGGCGCACATCCGATGGCATGTCCAGCACCGGCACGCCGAACATTTCCGATGCCGTCATCGCGTGAATGTCGAGACCCTCGGCAAACGCTTTTTTCAGCTGTGGGATGTCGGCGATGTGAGCAAGAACGCGCAGCTCGATCTGGCTATAGTCGGCCGAGACCAGCTTGCAGCCCTCGCCGGCGATGAAGGCGGTGCGGATGGCGCGGCCTTCCTTGGTGCGCACGGGGATATTCTGCAGGTTCGGATCGCTCGACGACAGACGTCCAGTCGTCGTTGCCGCCAGGGCGTAGCAGGTGTGGATGCGTCCGCTTTCGGGGTGAAAGAAGTTCGGCAGTGCGTCCGTATAGGTCGAACGCAGTTTCGATAGCTGACGCCATTCGAGCATTGTGTTGACGAGCCGGCGGGCGTCGTCCGGCAGTTCCTCGTTGCCGGCGAGATCGTCGAGCAGCCCCGCCCGCGTTTCCCATTGACCGGACTTCGTGCGCTTGCCGCCAGGCAGTTTCAGGCGATCGAACAGAAGTTCGCCCAGCTGCTTCGGCGAACCGAGGTTGAACTTCTCACCGCTGAGCGTGCCGACTTCCTCTTCCAGCATCACGATCGATTGCGCGAACTGGCTCGACAACCGCGAAAGTATGGCGCGGTCGACCTTGATGCCAGTGCGCTCCATGTCGACAATTACGGGGATCAAAGGACGTTCGAGCGTCTCGTACACCGTCGTCATACGCTCGGCTGCGAGACGCGGCTTGAGCACATGCCAGAGCCGCAACGTCACGTCGGCATCTTCGCCTGAATACGCGGCGGCCTTGTCGACTGGAACGCCAGCGAAGGCGCGGTTGGCTTTCTTCGCCCCGGGTGCAGCCTCCATGACCTTCGAGAGCGATATGCACGTGTGGCCGAGATGCCGAAGCGCAAGGTCTTCGATGCCATGATTGCCGCGTCCGCCATCCAGCGCGTAGGAAAGCAACAGCGTATCGTCGAGTGGCGCGATGCGGATGTTGTGCCGGGCCAGTACGAGCGCGTCATACTTGAGGTTGTGCCCGATCTTCAGAACCGACGGATCTTCGAGGATCTGGCGCATCGACTCGAGGGCCACACGGATATCCATCTGCCCAGGTGCGAGCCCGCCGCCGCCGAAAAGATCATCCGTGCCTTGGACGTGACCGAGCGGCAGGTAACAGGCTTCATTCGGCGCGAGCGCGAGCGAGAAGCCCGTGAGGTCAGCCCGCATGGCGTCCGGGCTGGTCGCCTCGGTCTTGAACGCGAACCGGCCGGCATCGCGCGCGAGGGCGAGCCATTTTTCCAAAACCGCAGGCTCACGCACAATCTCGTAGTTGCCGGTCTCGAACGGCTTTGATTTCGCAAACACCGCGCCTGCGGCGACAGCTGCTGCCGGTGTGCCCGCGCCGCCATCGGTCGCGCCCTTGGCCGCGCTGGCAGCTGATGAGCCGATCGATCTCGCCAGCGGCGGCGGTGTCTCGGCTTTGAGTTTCTCCGCGATCCGCCGTGTCAGTGTGTTGAACTCCATCACCTGTAGGAAGCTCAGCAGCTGCGTCGCATCCGGCTCGGTGACGCCAAACGCCTCGACCGGCATGGTGACGGCGACATCGTCCTTCAGCCGGACCAACTCGCGGGAGATGCGTGCCTGCTCCGCAAACTCGATCAGCTTCTCGCGCCGCTTCGGCTGCTTGATCTCACCTGCCCGCGCCAGCAGGCTGTCGAGGTCGCCATACTCGTTGATCAACTCGGCCGCAGTCTTCACACCAATGCCGGGCACACCGGGAACGTTATCGACACTATCGCCTGCGAGCGATTGCACATCGATGACCTTTTCGGGCGCCACACCGAACTTTTCGAAAACCTCATCGCGTCCGATGCGCTTGTTCTTCATCGTGTCGAGCATCGTGATGCCGGGCACGATGAGTTGCATCAAATCCTTGTCCGACGAGATGATCGTGACATCGCCCCCCTTGGCGCAGACGTCTTTCGCATACGTCGCGATGAGGTCGTCGGCTTCGAAACCTTCCATCTCGATACAGGCGACGTTGAAAGCGCGCACCGCGTCCCGGATCAGCGTGAACTGCGGGATCAACTCCTCCGGGAGCGGCGGGCGGTTCGCCTTGTACTTGTCATAGATGTCGTTGCGGAACGTTTTTGCACTGGCATCGAAGATGACCGCGATGTGAGTCGGTGCATCCGACATCTTGCTCTCGCCCATCAGCTTCCACAGCATCGCGCAAAAGCCGTGTACCGCACCGACCGGCAAACCGTCTGACGGCCGCGTCAACGGCGGCAGCGCGTGGAAAGCGCGGAAGATGTAGCCCGATCCGTCGATCAGATAGACGTGACTACCCTTGCCGATCGGCAACGCTTCTAGCGCCGGCGCACTGCAGGACGTGTCGATTGGGTCGATGTTTTCGGCCATGATCAGGACTCTTCGGGTTGCGAAACCGCAACCTCGGATACTGGGGACAATAGATCAAGGGTTGGCGCTGAATGGGCGCTGCGTGCGGATGAGTTTGATCCACCGCGTCAACAGATTCGTTACGTTCAGACGTTGTAACAGGAGCGTGTCTCCGTCACCGTTGCCGGGTGCATGCGTCGGATTTTTACGTGCCGCGTTGCGCGCTCGTGTCCGACTGCGACACGGAAAGATCCCGGATAAGCCCGCAATCGGCACCGGTTTTTTTCCGCGCCATACGTGCGGGCTTTCCGGGAACGCGTGTGGAGGGAGTAATGCGTTGCATGGTGCAGTACGCAACTCCTTCTCTCCTTCTCGTCATGGCCGTGAAGACGGCCATCCACGACAGCGGGCAGCAAAGGCGGTGTCGGGCGAGACATGATCGCTGCAGCTTCGTTCCCGCCAACAACACTGTCCTCGACGAGGCTTGTTGTGGATGGCCGCCGTTGCGGCCATGACGAGAAATGGGCGATCAATCGAGGTCGCTTCGCAACCTCGATTGATCGCAGCACGAGGTGCCGGCTGGAGCTAGTACGCGAGGTGCAAATTCCGGATAAGCCCGGCTCACGCCGCGCTTTCCGCGAACGCTTGTGAGGGAGTGGTCTTTGATACTTATGTTCGCTGCCACCTGCCCGTACGCTATCCCGGCCCATGCCCTCAATACCCGCGTTCCCGGAAGCCGCGCTTCGATCTTGCGGCATAAAACGAATGCTAAACGCGCGGCTGTCCGGGATCTTTACGTGCCGGCGTTGCGCGCTGGTGTCTCACCGCGACACGGAAAGATCCCGGACAAGCCCGCAATCGGCACCGATTTCTTTTCGCGTCATACGTGCGGGCTTTCCGGGAACGCGGTTGAAGGAGTAGCGCGCCGACATTGTTCGTCGCGTGCACCACTCCCCAAACCCGCGTTCCCCGGAAGCCGCGCCTCGATCTCGCGGCGCAGTTCAGATGCTCAACGCGCGGCAATCCGGGATCTTAACGTGCCGGCGTCGCGCTTGTTTTAACCGCGGCACGGCAGATCCCTGATAAGCCCGGCTCAGGCCGCGCTTTCCGGGAACGCGGTGGAGGGAGTAGCGCTTGTCGACGTTGCTCGCGGAATAATGAGTCCCCGGAACGACGTCGCGATACGCATCGCGCCCTCGCCCGAGGTGACATTTTACGTGGCCGGTCGCGGTGCATTCCACATGCCATCATCCTGGCTCGGATCGGCGGTGGGTCGGGATGACGGCTGTGGGGACGTGAGCGCGGTGCCGTAGGTCGCAATAGC
>JANOOW010000411.1:0-10558 GCA_031421555.1 Hyphomicrobiaceae bacterium
GTCGCTTGGTGGCTACGTCATCGCGGCTCTTATCCACGCTGCTTTCTACGCTGGTGCGATCTGGTGGGTCATCAACAAGCCGGCGCGCGCCCGTGACTTCGCGCTGATCATCCTCGTCGCGATCGTGCTGCGCGCGATCGCGCTCAACGCGCCGCCGAGCCTCACGACCGACGGACTGCGCTACGTGTGGGATGGCCGCATGCAGTGGGCGGGGTTCAATCCGTATCTGTGGGTGCCAGCGGATCCGGTGCTCAGCCATCTGCGCGACGCGGTGATCTATCCGGACATCAACCAGAAGGAAACCGCGGTCACGATCTATCCGCCGGTGGCGCAAATACTGTTCCTGATCGCCAATGCGATTTCGGACAGCCTGCGCGGTATCCAGGTGGTGATGACCGCGATGGAGGCCGTCACAGTGTGGGCGCTCCTCGTTTGGCTCAAGGCCAGCAATCTGCCGCGCGAACGTGTGCTGATCTACGCCTGGCATCCGATCCCGATCTGGGAGTTCTCCAGTATGGCGCACATCGACAGCGCCGCGACGGCATTGCTGATGTTGACGATCGTCGCGGTTGTGCGTGGGCGGCAAGGCATCGCCGGAGGGCTGCTCGCAGCTGCGGTGCTGACGAAGTATTTCCCGATCGTGCTCGCACCGGCACTCTGGCGGCGATGGGGGTGGCGCATGCCGGTCGCGTTCGCAACCACGGCGTTTGTGCTCTATCTTCCCTACGCTGCGGGTGCCGGACCGAAAATCCTCGGGTTCCTGTTCAACCACCTCGGCAACGAGGGCTACGGCGAGGGCTACGGATTCCATCTTGTATGGGTATTGCGCGATTACGGCTTATGGGCGCCGGGCGCGCTGGGCTACATCGCTGGCGCGCTTTTGATACTCGGCGGGCTTGGTCTTCTGGCACTGTTCGGACGCCGTGCCGATGAGATCCGTTCCGAACACATGATTATCCTTGGGGCGGCTTTCGTGTGGGCGACGTCGCCGCATTACGCCTGGTACTTTGGATGGCTGATCCCGCTGCTCGCGCGCTATTTGTCGCCATCGGTGCTGGCCTTCACGTTGCTCGCGATTTTGCAGAACACGCCCGGCAACGCGACGTGGGCCACGCCGACGTTCTTCTACACGACGATTTTTGGCGGCGGCCTCGTGCTCATGTTCGTTGAGTTAATGTGGAGACTGCGAGCGCGGCGCGCCATGATCGCGCTGCCCTCAACCGGATCTTAACGGCACCTCGGCCAAGCTGCGCCCCCCGGATGGGGCGAGCAACAGTTCGGGCTCGCGCGCCGCGTCGCTGCAGCCGCTGATGCTAAAGCCCAATCTTTCACCGTCGTCGGAGCCGCGCGGTAGCTTCCCGACCATAAGTGTCACAGCCGATAGGCCCTGATCCGAGCGGCGCTTGAGACCAAAGGCACCGCCTTCACAGGGCAGCTTGCAGACGGCGAAATCCGCCAGCCAGCGGTCGCATCGGGCTTCGGCATCGCGCAACAGCCGGCCGCCGGATACGATGTAAACGTGAGCCCGGAACAGCCCCTCGTCGCGGTCGGCGATGGCGCTGTTGGGCAGGCGCAGTGCGCCTTGCACATCGCCACCGGGGAGCACGATGCGCACCATCAGATCGGTGATCATTCGCTTCTGCGATTGCCCGCTTGCGACATTCGGGATCTGGATCTCGAGCAGGCTTGAAACAGCCGGTGCGGTGGTCCGAAACTCGATATCCTGGCGCGCCGTTGGCAATCTGCTTTGCTGGGCAACGGTTGCGGCCGCAAACGGCAAGGTCAGCATGGCGATGATCAAACGCAGCATCGATGTTCCCCGGGCGCCCCACGCGATTCGCTTCCGGCTGCGAGTGTAGCCACCGTCACCCGCGCCGCAACGCATGCCGGCCGATGACATACAATATCTTGTAACCGGCCATGATCGTGCCCTTGACGGTGCCGGATACTTTCGACACGCCGATGCGGCGGCGATAGCGGGCGGGAACTTCGAGCACGCGCAAATTCAGCTCGGCAGCCTTGATCTGCATCTCGACGGTCCAACCGTAGTTGCGGTCGGCCATCGCAAGCTTATCGAGCGAGGATTTGCGGATCGCCCTGAAGGGTCCGAGGTCGGTATATTTTTGCCGCCATATGCCAGCGATCAATCTGGTCGCGAGCCAATTGCCGAACATCTGTTGCGGCGTCAGCGATCCCGGTTCGCGCGCGCCGGTCACCCGCGACGCGATGACGAAATCGACGCTATCGTTGACGATGGGATCGACGAGGGTGGCCATGTCGCCGGGGTGGTCGGAATAGTCGCCGTCGAGGAAGACGACGACATCTACGCTGCCCAGTGCGGCGATACCCGCGAGGCAGGCCGCACCGTAGCCCTTCTCGGGTTCGACAACGACGGTCGCGCCTGCAGCACGTACCGCCGCAGCGGTGCCATCGGTCGAGCCATTGTCGGCGACGATGATTTTGTCGGCCCAGGCTGGGATGTCGGCGATCACGCGGCCGATCGCGTCGACCTCATTCAACGCCGGAATGACAACGCCGACCACTGCACCATTACGCATGCGCATCACCGTTCGCCGTGACGCCGTGGCCGCGCCAGATCTCAATCCCAAGCCCCGCCCATACAGGCAGCCAGATCAACCACACCAGCCCATAGCGGTAGACGTCATACTGCTCGCGCGCCAGGAAATGGAACGAGACATAGTAAATTGGCAGCAGGGCGGTGAGGCCGAGCAGCGGCAGAGACGGGCGGAAGCTGAGGAACGGCATCATCCAGGCGGCATACCAAGGAAACTGTGCGGGTGAGAGCAAAAATAGCACGGCTGTGAACACAAGCACTTTACCAAGCAATTCGCGTGCATCCGTCCACGGCCGGATGGCGAGAGCCACTCCAGTCGCGGCGACGATGAGCCCGAGCATTGCCCGCGCTATTAGTCCGGCGTTTTCGGCTGGCAGTCGCAACGCCTGCATCAGTTTATCGAGCGTTGCCGCCAGGACCGGAAACAGGGCGCTATTGGTTTGCCAGTAATTGGCGAAGGCGACGAACCCGGACGTTTCGTCGATGCCACCCAGGTAGGGCGGCAGCACCCACGCCGCCATCATCAGGGCGAGGATCATTGAGGCGACGAACAGTTTTCGCCAATCTACCGGGGCAGACCATAGCGGACGCAACAGCAGGGGCGCGAGCAGGATCGGCCACAACTTGGCACCGGCCGCCAAGCCGAGAACGCCTGCAGCACTCATCATCCGACCGCGCACGCTGAGCAGGAGCGCGCCCAGCACCAACGGCATCAGGATCGCTTCCATGTGAGCCGAGTTGCTCATCTCCTTGATGATCAGCGGGTTCCACCAATAGAGCGCGACCCACAAAGGCGAGCGTTTCGCGGCGATAAGAAGCGCGCCCAGTAGTATCAGCGTAACGACCTCGCCGGTCAGGCACACCGCCCGCCAGGCGCGAAAGCTCCAGGGTTCGATCAGATGGGCAAGCGCGAACGCGGCTTGAGCAACCGGCGGATAGATCGTTTTCAAATCCGGATGGTTGACGCGATCCATCACCACGCCGGCCTGTTCAGCGAGCCGGCCGATCGCCGTTTCGCCGCCTTCTTCCTTCGCAGCCGACGGTGCGAGGGCATAGGGGTTGAGCCCCTGCGCCGTGACGCCGCCGTCCCAGAGATACCGGTAGTAGTCATCCTCCAGCACGGGCTCAACCAGGAACATTGATGCGCGCAACGCCAACCCGACGGCGACGACGAACACGAGAAGCTGCTTATGTTGGCGCGCCGGTAATCCAGCCGACCTGCGGATCAACCACGGCAATGGCAGCACTGAAAGCCCGGCGAGAGATAACCCGATCGCAAATCCGGCCGCTGGAATATCGGCTAGCTCGAACGCCCAGTCGAAGCGATGGCGGTTGAGGATAAAGATTGCCGCCGCGGCCCCGAGCACGCCAGCGAGCGTGCCCCAATACCGCAGAACAGGCGCGGGGGCATTCAAGGCTTCGCCGCACCTAGTCCAAGCAGTTGGACATTGCCGCCGGTCGCCGTGATGTCGGTCGTGCGTACGCGTTCGGTCGCAAAGCGGGTTAGATAGTTGGGGCCGCCCGCTTTCGGTCCCGTTCCCGATAGGCCATCGCCACCGAACGGTTGCACCCCGACGACGGCACCGATCTGGTTGCGATTGACGTAAATATTGCCGGTGTGCGCGTGTTCGGCAACGAAGTCGGCAACCGCCGCAATCCGGCTGTGCACACCTAGCGTCAGGCCGAAACCGGTGGCGTTGATGTCATCGATCACCTGGCCGAGCTGACCTTGCTTGAAGCGTACGACGTGCAGGATCGGACCGAACACTTCATGTTCGAGTTGGCTGATGCGATCGATCTCGAACACCGCTGGGCCAACATAGGTGCCGGTGCGGCAACTGACCGGAACGGGCAAATCGACCACGACGCGCCTGGCTTCACGATGCATCCGCGCTTTATGCGCTTCGAGCCGGTCCTGCGATGCCTCGTCGATCACCGGTCCGATGTCGGTGCCGTAATCGAACGGATCGCCGATATCGAGTACCGAAACGGCGCCTGCCAGCATCTCGCACATCTTATCCGCGACATCGTCCTGAACGAACATCACGCGCGCCGCCGAGCAGCGTTGACCGGCGCTGTCGAAGGCCGAGCGCACGACGTCGCGAATGACCTGCTCCGGCAGCGCGCTGCTGTCGACGATCATCGCGTTGATGCCGCCGGTTTCGGCGATGAAGGGAATGATTTCGGCACGGCGATCGGCGAGGCCGCGCTGGATGGTCCATGCGGTCTCATTCGACCCGGTGAATGCGATGCCCTTGATCCGGCGATCTTTGACCAGCGCGCCGCCGACTTCGCCGCCGCCCGTAAGCAGATGCAAGACGTTGGTCGGAACGCCAGCCTCATGCAGCAACTGAGTGGCGAGGAACGCCGTCACCGGTGTTTGCGCGGCGGGTTTCGCCAGCACCGGATTGCCGGCGGCTAGCGCCGCTGCAACCTGCCCGGTGAAGATCGCGATCGGAAAATTCCACGGCGAGATGCACGCGAACGGCCCGCGCCCGCGCAATTCGAGCGTGTTGGTCTCGCCCGTCGGCCCCGGCAGAACCGCCGGTCCTGAGAACAGCCGGCGCGCCTCGACGGCGTAATAGCGCAGAAAATCGACGGCCTCGCGCAGATCGCCCTGAGCGTTCTCAAAGGTCTTCCCGGCCTCGCGCACGATCACCGCCATCAGCCGTGACCGGTCACGCTCGAACAGATCCGCCGCGCGGTCTAGTATGGCGGCACGTGCCGGCCCGCCGCGGCGATCCCACTCGTGCGCCGCGGCAGTGGCGCTTGCGATCGCCGCTTCGATCGTCTTGGCATCAGCCTCGCGCACACTGCCGATGCGCGTGCGGCGGTCGTGTGGACAGCTGACCAGCGTCGCCGCCGGACCACCGGTTGTCGCGCGCCCATCGACGATCGGTCCGACGGCAAACGAGCCTTCCAGCGCCGCGCTCATTTCGGCGGCAATGGCGGCGCGCACGGACGGCTCGGACAACGGCAGCCCCAGGCTGTTGCGGCGCGCATCGCTGTAGATCATCAGCGGAGACGGCTGCAGCGGTTCGACGGCGGCGGAGCTGTGCTCCCGTTCCGCATCGGCGATCTCGACGGGATCGCGGATAATGTCGGCAACCGGGGCTTCTTCGTCGGCGATGCGATTGACGAACGATGTGTTGGCGCCATTTTCCAGCAGGCGACGCACGAGATAGGCGAGCAGATCCTCGTGTCCGCCAACCGGCGCGTAGATGCGGCACGCACGGCCAAGTTTGTTTGCGCCGACAACATCCTCGTACAGCGCCTCGCCCATGCCGTGCAGACGCTGGAACTCGAAGTTGGCGTTGCCACCAGCGGTGTAGGCGGCAGCGACAGTGTGCGCGTTGTGGGTTGCGAATTGCGGATAGAAGGCCTGCGCGTCCGACAGCAGCAAACGCATGCAGGCGAGATAGGACACATCGGTATGCAGCTTGCGTGTGAACACCGGATAGTCGCGCCATCCGCGTTCCTGCGCCCACTTGATCTCGCTGTCCCAGTAGGCGCCTTTCACGAGGCGCACTGGCATGCGCTTGCCCTCTTGCAGCGCGAGCCGGCGCAGCCAGCGCAGCGCCGGTATCGCGCGGCGGCCGTAAGCTTGCACGGCAAGGCCGAGGCCTGGCCAATTCGCGAGGCTCGGATCGGTGAACACGCGGCCGAAGAGGCCAAGTGAGAGATCGAGCCGGTCCTGTTCCTCGGCGTCGATCGTCAGACCGATGCCGCGCGCACGCGCTGTCCGCGCGAGTTCGAGCACCAGCGGCACCAACTCCGCTTCGAGACGATTTTCCTTGCCGGGCTCGAAGCGGGGATGGATCGCCGACAGCTTGACGGAGAGGCTTGGGCGCTCCATCAGCGCGTCGGCATGCGGCGACGTCAGTGATCCAACCGAACGGCCGATCTGGTCGAGCGCCGACATGTAACGGTCGAAATAGCGCTTGGCATCGGCAGCGGTCTTCGCGCCTTCGCCGAGCATATCGTAAGAGAAGCGATAGCCTTTCGCTTCCAGGGGAGCCGCCCGTTTCAGCGCATCCTTGATCGTCGTGCCGAGGACGAACTGATCGCCCATCACCCGCATCGCCTGACGCAGCGCTTGCCGGATTACCGGTTCGCCCGACCGCACGACAAGCCGCTTCAGCACGTTGCCGGCGCTTGCGCCCTTGACATTCTTGAGCTTGACGATTTGGCCGGTAAGCATCAGGCCCCAAGTCGAGGCGTTGACGAACAGCGAGTCGGATGCGCCGACATGACGGCTCCACTGGCCGCTGCCGACTTTTTCGGCGATGAGTGCATCGGCGGTTTCGGTGTCAGGGATGCGCAGCAGTGCTTCGGCGAGGCACATCAAGATGACGCCCTCCTCGCTGGAGAGCCCATATTCCTGCATGAAGGCATCGATGCCGGAGAACTTGTGGCGCCCGGCGCGTGCCGCGTGCACCAGCCGGCGGGCAACGTCGGCGGTGCGTCGGCGCTCGTCTTCGGTGTAAAGCGCGCGCTCGATCAGGCCACCGACAAGGCGCATTTCATCGACGAGATGGTAGCTCGCGATTTCGTCCCGCGGAGGTAGGCTGGCAGGGCTGCCGGTCCCGTTGTCTACCTTGGCTGCGACCGCCATGTCCGATGCTCCGCAAGGAAAAGGTCTGATGAGTGACGAGCGATCATGGCAGAAGGCCGCACACGAAGCGTTGCTTGCAACTGGCGTCGACAGTTCACCAGACACCAGATATGGCGTAGGACGGCAACCTTGCAATACTCAGCCGTCGCCGAAGATGGAACCGCGCTGACCAAGGTTGCGGAACAGCGATTTCAACACGCCGTCGTCGTTCTGGTTGGCGGACGGCGTGGTGCGGCTGATGGTGTCGAACACCTTGCCGTCCTTCATGCCGTAATTGGCGACGCGATCGACCGTGCCGACTTTGTTGAAATAAACGGCGACCACCTGCCGGTCCGTCTCGGTCGGCGACATGAATGACGTCTGCTTCTTCGTCGATGACATATAATAGTATGCGTTGGCGTTGCCGGCAGTCGCAGTGGTAGTCGGCGTGCCGAGGGTCAACTTGACCTGCTCCTGGCTCATCCCGGGCTGGACTTGCTGCAGATCGTTCTCCTGAAACAGGTGGCCGTGCTTGGTGACGGTCGATGAACAGCCGGCGATGCCGAGGCTGAGACCGACGGTTACGGCAAGCAGCACTCTCCTGCTTGTCCTATTCCCGATCGACTTCAAATCAGCGCGCATCGCTTATCACCTTGATCTCGAATCGATTTCGCATCTACCAGATGACCTAAGGCGGCCGCCTTGGTAATGGCAACGCATGTCACCCGCTCTGTCCGCAGGAACTTTGCAACAGACCGGCAATTGATTTACCGCTTGCAATTTGCACTTTGCAGCGCTCGCACTCGATGGTGGAACCAAAAAACGTGCTTACATGGCTCAGATCACGTTCCTGGACCGGAAAGACCGCAACAGCCCTTTATGGCTCGATCGTGACGCAAGCGCGCGATCGGGCATTTTACGCGCGCGGTGGTGTCCCAGACACAATGGAAGGGCGCTTTGGGCTGATCGTTGCCCATACGTTCCTCGTTCTCGAACGCATTCGCGCTGAAGGTGCTGGCGGTAACGACATTGCGCGCGCCCTGCTTGAGACCTTCATGACCGACATGGACGATAGCATGCGGGAAATTGGTATTGGGGATATGGCTGTGCCACGGCGCGTGAAGAAAGCCGCCGCAGCACTCCACGAACAGATCGAAGCCTATCGCGAAGCCATCGCCAATCCTTCGGACGTCGCGTTGATCGCCGCGAGCGAGAAATACGTTTTGCTAGGCTCAGCAGGTGACGCGTCCGCTTTGGCGCGATACATACGGCGTGCTGCCAACGATTTGGCTCAACAGCCGTGGGCAAGCGTGGCAGGCGGACGGGTGACGTTCCCAGCCTTTCCGGTCAGCGCGTGAGACGAGGTGGGTCATGACCATAGAGACGAGCTGGTTCATCCCGGTCACAGATGTGGCGACAACAGGCACTGGATTGACACTAAAGGCTGGTGAAGCAGAACGGCACGCCTTGGCTGCTTCGCTCGAAATCCTGGATTGCAAGACGCTCGATTGCGATTTGCGGGTGCGCCCGCTCCGGCAAGGGCGCTATCAAATGACGGGCAGAGTGCGCGCCGAAGTGGTGCAGGCCTGCGTCGTCTCGCTCGAGCCTCTGGACGGTGTCGTCGAAGAAAACATCGACGTGGAGTTTTGGCCGCCGGATCAAATCGCGGTCGCTGCGAAAACGGGCGAAGAGGGCGAGTTTTTCGATCCAGATGCGAAGGACGGGGCCGAGCCGATCGAAAACGGCAAAATCGTCTATGGCCGCCTGGTATTCGAGTGCATCTCGGCCGGTCTCGATCCCTATCCACGCAAGCCGGATGCAACGCTTGCGTGGAAGGAAAAAGACGAGGACACGGCAAAGGTGCATCCGTTTGCCGCCTTGGCAAAACTCAAGCCGAAGACTTGAGCGCGCAGCGGCAAACGAATACCGTCGTTTTCACATTGGCGTTGTGCATGGCGAATCGTTCGCTATGCTGGCGCGGGGGCAATGCCGTATCCAAGTCTGCCGTTCGGTGTAGCGGCGCCTGGCGGCGATAGGATCTATATCCGTGAAACTGCCATGATGGAATTCTGCACAGCGCCGGTCTATGCCAGCGTCCCGGCGACGGGGCGCTGACGATGTCATCATCGCGCATCATCGCACTCGACGCCATGGGTGGCGATCACGGCCCTGAAGTGATCGTGGCGGGCGCGGCGATATCGAGCGTCCGCCATCCAAATCTTTCGTTTCGCTTCTACGGCGTGGAGGCGCAGATCCGGCCCGTGCTGGCCCGGCACCCTAAGCTCGCCGCCCGCTCGGAAGTGATCCACACGGATCTGACCATCGCGATGACGGAGAAGCCGAGCCAGGCTTTGCGTCGCGGCAAGGGATCCAGCATGTGGCTTCCCCTGGAAGCGGTCCGCGATGGCAAAGCCGATGTCGCCGTTTCGGCTGGCAACACCGGCGCGCTGATGGCGATGTCGAAACTGGTTCTGCGGCCACTGAGCAGCATCGAGCGTCCGGCGATCGCAGCGTTGTGGCCGACAGTCAAAAGCGAATGCATCGTCCTCGATGTCGGCGCCAATATCGGCGCATCGGCCCGTCAGCTGTGCGATTTCGCGATGATGGGAGCAGCCATGGCCCGGGCGTTGTTCCACGTCGAGAGGCCGACCGTGGCGCTGCTCAACGTCGGTGTGGAAGAGATCAAGGGTGCCGACGAGGTCAGGCTTGCCAATACGTGGCTCAAGGAAACCCCTGGGCTGCCGCTCGACTATCGTGGCTTCATCGAGGGTGATCAGATTGGCCAAGGCATCGTCGATGTCGTCGTGGTCGAGGGTTTCGCTGGCAACATCGCGCTGAAGACGGCGGAGGGAACGGCCAAGCAGATCGGTCAGTATCTCAAGGCTGCGATGACACGGTCGCTGCTGTCCAAGATCGGTGCGACGCTGGCGCGCGGCGGCTTCAAGGTTCTCAAGGAGAAGATGGACCCGCGCCGCGTCAATGGCGGCACGTTCCTCGGCCTCAATGGCGTCGCAATCAAGAGCCACGGCGGAACCGATGCGCTGGGCTTTGCGAGTGCGATAGATCTGGGATACGACATGGCGGAAAGTGGCTTGGTCAGCCGTCTGACCTCGGATTTGACTGCCTTCCATGGCAAGCTGGCGGCGATCGCCACGGAGAAATCCGGCGCGCCGTGATGCGCATCCAGATCTGGCGGAGCGACAAGCCAGATCTTGTTTTCGAATAGCTACGAAGGGAAACCTCTTGGCCGTTATACGATCCGTTATCCGCAGTGTCGGCGCCTATCTGCCCAAGCGCGTCATGACGAATGCAGACCTGTCCGAGCTGGTCGATACCACCGACGAGTGGATCATCGAGCGCACCGGCATCAAGTCCCGCCATATCGTTGC
>JANOOW010000412.1:0-2042 GCA_031421555.1 Hyphomicrobiaceae bacterium
GCGGCGATGGCCGCCACATCCGCAGGCGTCTTGGCAATATGCGTCGCAACGACTGGGACGCCGTAGGCCGCCAGCAATGTCTTGGCGTCGACTTCTGAGAGCATGCCTTGTCCACGCGCGAGCGACGAGGCAATCACCGCACGTGCTGCCCCCGCATCGAACACGATGTCGCTGGGCATGGCTGGCGGCGTCGCCATCATTTCTTCCTGCGCGCGCGCGTAGCGAACAAGCTGCATGAAGCCTTCGATCGCGCCGGCTGGCGTTTCGAACGTTGCAATGCGCTCACGGGCAAACAAGTCCCGCGCCTCTCTGGCCGCGCTGTCGCCGAGCCAGCAAGTGAGCAGCGGTTGGTCTGATTTGCCAACGGCGCGACGCCGGTTTCTTGCATCGACGACGGCCTTGGCGCTTTCGGTGCTCGATGCGAGTGCGGTTGGGCAGTTCATGACGAGGATGGCGTCCGCCGCATCGGCATCAGCCAGGATATCGAGCGCTTTCGTATAGCGGCTGGCGTCGGCGTCGCCGACGATGTCGACCGGATTGCCTTTCGACCACGTGGCCGGCATAACGGCATTCATTAACTGGATCGTGGCCTCCGTGAGCACGGTGAGGTGCCCATGGAGATCAGCCAATCGATCAACCGCGAGTACGCCAGCACCACCGCCGTTGGTGAGGACGGTCAATCGCTCACCAAGCAACTTGGGTTGTCGCGCGAGAATCTCGGCGGCGTTAAAAAGGTCTTGAAGTTCTTGAACACGGAGCAATCCCGCGCGACGAAAGGCTGCTTCATAGGCGCTGTCGGTGCCAGCCAGCGCTCCGGTGTGCGAATGGGCGGCCTTGGCGCCGTCCGCATGGCGACCCCCTTTGATGACGATTACGGGTTTCACTCGAGCAGCCCGGCGCGCAGCGGACATGAATTTGGCAGCATGCGTCACCTGCTCGATATAGAGCAGAATGGCGCGGCTTTTAATGTCTCCGGCAAGATAATCGAGCACATCGCCGAAATCGATATCGGCCATATCGCCGAGCGACACGACTTGCGAAAAGCCAATGCCACGCCCCGCAGCCCAGTCCACAATCGCCGTGATCAAGGCGCCCGATTGAGAAATGAATGCGATTTCACCGACAAGCGGCGCCCGATTGCCAAAGCTGGCATCGAGCCCGATTGGAGGAAGCATCAACCCTAAGCAATTGGGCCCTTGAATGCGCAATAGGTAGGGCCGAGCTGCTTCGAGCATAGCTCGCCCGAGCGTTGGCGTGACGCCAGCAGTAATGACGACTGCGGCGCGCGTTCCTCGTTTCCCAAGTTCATCAATGAGTTTTGGGATGGTCGCAGAAGGTGTGGCGATCACCGCGAGATCTGGCGCACCGGGCAAATCGGTGACCGACTTGAAGCACGGTCGTCCGTCGATCTCCGGATACTTTGGATTGACGTGCCAAATCGCTCCGGTGAACCCGCCTGCGGCCAAGTTTGCCGCAAGGATCCGACCGACCGAACCGGATTGTGGGCTGGCACCGATCAGAGCGACGGATTTTGGCGCAAAAAGAAAATCCAAATTACGGATCGTCATGAGGGGTACAACTCATTTTTTCGATCGCAACCTTGCTGGAAGCCGCCGCAATTCCAGCTCGCATTTACGCGCCACCATCACATTTCAATTCGTAACATCCACGAATTAAGGGGCAGGCGTTATCGACAGATCAGCACGGGCACCGTGCTGTGCGTCACTACACTGTTGGCCTGGCTGCCGAGCAGCAGGCGCGATAGACCGCGACGCCCGTGCGAAGCCATTACAATGAGATCGCAACCGCGCAACTTCGCCGTTTCGACGATGCCTTCTGCCGCCAATTGATCTTTCACATGCAGCGTTTGACATGCGACACCGGCCTCTTCGGCTCGTTTTGAGACTACGCCCAGGATTTTCGCAGCGCCGTCGGCACAGCCCTTTTCGTACTCGTCAATAGGAAACGCGATCGCCATCTCGCCCAAGGCAACTGTGGGCCAGGGCTCTGTAGCCGTGATGGCGGTCGCTTTTGCGTTCAGC
>JANOOW010000413.1:0-4298 GCA_031421555.1 Hyphomicrobiaceae bacterium
CCGTTCGATGCCTTGATGTCGGTCTTGGTTACGGTCGCGCCGGAAACGACGACGCCCTTTGTCAGATCGACATTGACGTTCGAACCTTGCGCGGACTTGATGCCGAACTTCTTGACAGCCGGCTTGGTGATGCGTGCGGCATCGTAGGTGCCCGGCACCACGTGATAGTTCAGGATCGCCGTCAGGGTCTTCTTGTTCTCAGGCTTCAGAAGCGTTTCAAACGTACCTGCTGGAAGCTTCTTGAAGGCGTCATCCGTCGGCGCGAAAACCGTGAACGGGCCCTTGCCTTTCAGTGTCGGCACCAGGTCGGCCGCTTTGACGGCTGCGACCAGGGTCGACAGGTTCTTGTCGCCCGCCGCGACATCGGCGATGTCGCCCTGCGCGAAGGCTGGCGCGGCGCTGAGCGCCAAAGGTGCCGCCAGGCTCAAGGCCAGCGCGGTGCGAAGTAGAATGTTCATGTTAGCTCCGGATGATTGAAAACTAGGACTACAGGCACGCGCTTGCGCGACGCGCCTGGGCGTTACCTAGATGACGGAGCCGTACTAATCGAGCAAAAAAAAGACAGCAGCATGAACAAGTTGTCATGTCGCATCATTAATGGAAGTCGCGAACCGACAAGATTGGCGCGTAAGTATAGCCCGCCGCGCGGATGATTTCGGCAGCACCCTCCTCGCGGTCGACGATGGTGACGATGCGCACCACCTTGGCGCCTTCCGCCTCTACCGCGACCGCGGCTTTCAACGGCGATCCGCCGGTCGTCGTGGTGTCTTCGAGGATGACGACGCGTTTGCCCTTCAGCGTATCGCCTTTGACCAGACCCTCGATCAGGCTTTTGGTGCCGTGTTCCTTCACCGCCTTGCGCACGAAGAACGCTGGCAGAGGACGCCCGCGCGAGAAGCTGATCGCAGCGGCAGCGGTTGCGATCGGGATGGCGCCGACCTCGAGCCCGCCGATGGCATCGGCCTCGACGCCTTCGAGCGCATCGACCAGGACTTGGCCGATCAGGTACGCGCCTTCCGGATCGAGCATGGTCGGTTTCAGGTTGAAGTAGAAGTTCGACATGCGCCCCGAGGCAAGCTTGATCTCGACACCGCTCAGGTACGAGCGGGCCTTGATGATCTCGATCAGCCGCGCGCGATCAGCGGCGGGAGAACGCGTCGTGGTGGCCATTATGTACGTCCCTTCGACTGACGCTCCTGATCCCTGAGATCGCGCAGCATCTCCATCACTTTGGCTTCGCCATCGGCTTTGGTCCGGACCGGGAATTCGCCGACCACAGTACCGTCTTCATCGGTGACGATTGCCATGAACGGAAAGTCGTCATCGGTCGTGTCGATGACGTTGCCGGTATAGTTCTCCATTGCAAGGTCGTCCTTCCTTCGCGGGGTGGCTTCGAACCGTCGTCACTTCCACTTCATTTCCCAGAACCTCGGCAGCTCGTCGGCGTAAGCCTTGAAGTCGAGTTCCTTGGCCGAGACATAGTAGGTCGTCAGCGCATAAAGCGGGACGGTGTAGGCGCGCTCCGCTATAAGACCGAGTGCTTGCTTGTAGGCTGCCTTGCGGGCCGCGGTATCGACCGTGCCGTCGCCCTTTTGCAGGAGCGCGATGATCTCCGGATCCTTCACCACGTCGTCGTCGATGCCCTTGAAGTAGACCGAGACCGATGCCGATACGTCGTTCAGGCTGAAGGAACCCCAGGTTTGATGTGTGACCGGCGCCTTGTTCGCACGGTTCTGCTCGCGCATCGCGGCGTATTGCATGAACTTGAGGTTGGCCTTGATGCCGACGGCGCGCAGGTAGTTGACCATCGCTTCCGTCTGATTGCGCTCGCGATAGGCGTAGAGGTCGAGTTCGAAACCGTCCTTGAAGCCGGCCTCAGCGAGTAGGGCCTTAGCCTTCGCCGGGTCATAAGCGTAGGTCTTGGCACCCTCGGACGTGCATCCGAACTGTGACGGGAAGCAAATAGTCGAAATCGGGATCACGCCTTCGCCAACCAACTGTTTCGCCATCGTATCGCGATCGATGGCGTGGTTCATCGCCTGCCGGACGCGGATATCACGCAAGGCCGGAAGCGGCGTCTCGGGCGTGGCGTTCATGTGCAGGAACACGATGCGCATCGTGCCGCCCGCAGTGACCGCGAGGTTCGGTACCGGTTTCATCTGGTCGGCCTGCTCGATGGCAACGTTCATGATCAGGTCGAGGCCACCGGACAGTATCTCCGCGATCTGCGTCTGCCGGTCGGGGATCATGCGGATTTCCAGCTTCTCGATCGCGGGCTTCGGTTTCTGCGAACCGGCCCAGTACTCGTTGTTACGCTCGAGCTTGATCACCTTGCCGATGACATTTTCGGTGACCTTGTAGGGCCCGGTGCCGACCGGCTTCTCGTTCATGCCCTTGGGGCCGGCCTTGGCGTGATACTCGTTGGGGTAGATCGCGATCGGCCCGGTGAGATACTCAATCGCCGCCGGGAACGGCTGCTTCGTCTTGATGCGGACCGTGAACTTGTCGACCTTCTCGGCCTTGTCGACCCAGCTGACGTTTTGCTGAGCGACCACCTTGTTGGCGGCGTCGCCGATAAAATTCATCGTATAGACGACGTCGTCGGCGTCGAACTCCTCGCCGTTGTGAAACTTCACGCCTTCGCGCAGCTTCAGTTCGAGCGTCTTGTCGTCGATCCATTTCCAGGCGGTGGCCAGCTGTGGCTTGTATTCGTTGGTGACGGGATCGCGATAGATCAGCGTATCCCACACCGCGTGACTGGCCATGACGCCGAGCCGCACGTTGTTGAAATAGGGGTCGATATTTTCCAGCACCTGATCGTAGGCAAACCGGATCGTGTTGTCTTTCTTCGCGGCGTGTGCGGGCAAACCGGCCGCCAGAAACGCCGCGGTTCCCACTGCGAGCAGGCCGCGTGTTTTCGATACGTCGAACATGCCTTGAACCCTCCAACGACGGTTTTCCGTTCTCCCCTGATTCAGCACGAGCTGGGCCGGTCGCGTCAAGCGGTTTGAAGTTTTAGGCGTGAGCGGGTATTGCCTCAAGCCGAACCGATTTGAAGGATGCTGCCGCGATGACCGAGCCCAAGCCCGTTTCAGAGGCGCGCGACTGGAGCAAGACGCTCAATCTGCCCGAGACGGCGTTTCCGATGCGGGCCGGCCTGCCGCAGATGGAGCCGAAGCTGATCGAGCGCTGGGCGCGTATCGAGCTCTACAAAAAGCTGCGCGAGGCCTCGAAGGGCCGCGACAAGTTCGTGCTGCACGATGGCCCGCCCTACGCCAACGGCAACATCCACATCGGCCACGCGCTCAACAAGATCTTGAAGGACCTCGTCACCCGCACTCAGCAGATGGCCGGGTATGACTCGAACTACGTGCCGGGCTGGGACTGCCATGGCCTGCCGATCGAATGGAAGATCGAGGAAGAGTACATCAAGAAGGGCAAGCCGAAGCCGAACTTCGCCGATCCGGCGGCGATGCAGGCATTCCGCAAGGAGTGCCGGGAGTTCGCCGGGCATTGGGTCGATGTGCAGCGGAGTGAGTTCAAGCGCCTCGGCATCGAGGGCGACTGGGCGCATCCGTACCTGACGATGACGTACCCGGCCGAAGCGCAAATCGCGCGTGAGCTGATGAAGTTCGCCGAGAGCGGTCAATTGTATCGCGGCTCGAAGCCGGTGATGTGGAGTGTCGTCGAAAAGACCGCGCTCGCCGAAGCCGAGATCGAGTACCAGGATTATCAGAGTGATATGGTCTGGGTGAAGTTTCCATTTGCTGGATTGCATGCGCCGTCGCTAATTCACAAAGAGACGGCGGACAGCGATTTGAAGTTGGTCAAAGAAGCAGACGCGAAATTCCAGGACGCCAGCGTCATCATCTGGACCACAACACCGTGGACGCTCCCGGGCAACCGCGCGATTTCGTTCCGCACCGGCATTGAGTACGGGCTCTACGAAGTGACGGCGGCCCCGGCGAACAATTGGGCGAAGGTCGGTGACAAGTATATCCTCGCAGACAAGCTCGCCCGCGAGATGATGAAAGCTGCCAAAGTTGAGACCTACGAACGGAGTTGCTCTGTTTCTGCAGCACTACTCTCTGCTATGATCTGCACGCATCCACTTCGAGACAGTGGGTCGAACGGTTATCGATTCCGGGTCCCCCTGCTCGATGGCGATCACGTCACCGACGATGCCGGTACCGGCTTCGTGCACACCGCACCCGGCCATGGCCGCGAGGACTTCGATATCTGGACGGCGGCGGCAACGCAACAGATGCTGCGTGCACGCGGCATTCCGACCGAGATCC
>JANOOW010000414.1:0-1642 GCA_031421555.1 Hyphomicrobiaceae bacterium
GATTGACGCTGAAATCGTCTATTGAAGATGATGCATGCGGGCGTAGCATAGTGGTAATGCGGCAGCTTCCCAAGAGCTCAGCGTCAATCCGCAAGCACACAAGATGTCAGCTCGTCGATTTCTGACGACCGCGCTGCACGACCCGGAGGCTGATATAATGCTAAATTGGCCGCTGGCCGCCATTGCAAGTTGCCGCGGCTCCGGCTTTGATGGGCTATGGCGATGGCAAGGCTATCGCCCGACCGAAAAACCTGGAGGGTTGCATGCAAGGAACTGCGAAACGCCTGCTTGGCGCCGGCCTCGCCGTGCTCGTCGGCACGGTGACACCAGTTGCCGCCAAGACGCTCGTCTATTGCTCGGAAGGCTCGCCGGAAAACTTCACCCCGGCGATCAACACCACTGGCACCAGCTTCGACGCCGCCCGGCCCGTGTTCGATCAGCTGGTCATTTTCGAACGCGGCACCACGAAGGTGACCCCGGGCCTCGCAGAGAGCTGGGAAGTCAGCCCCGACGCTCTCACGATCACGTTCAAGCTGCGCAAGGGTGTGAAATTCCACGCCGGCGTCAACAACTTCAAACCGACGCGCGACTTCAACGCCGACGATGTCATCTGGACTTTCAACCGGATGTGGAAGGCGGATCATCCTTACGCGAAGGTGTCCGGCGGCAAGTACGACTACTTCGCCGATATGGACATGGCCAAGCTTCTCGATAGCCTCACCAAGACCGACGACTACACCTTGGTGATGAAGCTGAAAGAGCCAAACGCGCCGATGCTGGCAAACCTTGCCATGGACTTTGCCAGCATTCATTCGGCCGAATATGCCGACATGCTCGAAAAGGCCGGCAAAAAGGAACAGCTCGACCAGATACCTGTCGGCACCGGACCGTTCTCATTCGTCACTTACCAAAAAGATGCGGTCATTCGTTACAAAAAGAACGCCGGCTATTGGGGTGAGAAGGCCCTTGTCGACGATCTCGTTTACGCCATCACGCCAGACCCGACCGCCCGCTACTCGAAATTGAAGGCTGGCGAATGCCACTTCATCATCGCGCCACGTCCAGCCGATCTGCCAGAAATCGCCAAGGATGCGAGCTTGAAAACGTCAAGCTTGCCGGGGCTCAATATCGCCTATTGGGCGTTCAATGTGCAAAAGCCCCCGTTCGACAAGAAGGAAGTGCGCCAGGCACTGAACATGGCGATCGACAAGACGACGATCATTCGCGACGTCTACTTGGGTGCCGGCCAGGCCGCGAAGAACATGATTCCGCCGACGCTGTGGGGCTATAACGATGCGGTGAATGATTACCCCTACGATCCGGCCAAGGCCAAGGAACTGCTCACCAAGGCCGGCGTGACGGCGCCGCTCGAAATCGACCTTTGGTACATGCCGGTGCAGCGCCCGTATAACCCGAATGCCAAGCGCATCGCCGAAATGATGCAATCGGACCTGGCAAAAGTCGTTGTCAACGCCAAGCTCGTCACTTACGAGTGGGGCGAGTACCGCAAGCGGGCCCAGCAGGGAGAGCACATGACGGCTCTGCTCGGCTGGACCGGCGACAACGGTGATCCCGACAACTTCTTCTTCCTGCGCGGATGCTCAGGCGCGCGCGCCGGTGGGCAGAACATCACCAAGTGGTG
>JANOOW010000415.1:0-2240 GCA_031421555.1 Hyphomicrobiaceae bacterium
CATCTTGCCGGGGTTCATGATATTGCCGGGATCGATCGCCCGCTTGATCGTCCGCATCAGATCCAGTTCGACGGCACTCTTGTAGTGCTCGTTCTCATCGAGACGCAGACGCCCGATGCCATGCTCCGCGCTGATCGATCCGCCGAGCGTGGTCACGAGGTCGTGGACGATGCGGTTGACGCGCTCGCGCTCGCCGGCAAAGCGGCGGCCTTCCCAGCTGACTGGCGACATTGGATTATAGTGCATATTGCCATCGCCGGCGTGGCCGAACGCGCAATGACGAATACCCGGATAGGCCGCCTCCAGCGCGGCATTGCAACGCTCGATGAACTCCGGCACGCGCGACACCGGCACTGATACGTCATGTTTGATGCCGGTGCCTGCCACCTTCTGCGCCTCCGCCAGATCCTCACGCATCTTCCAGAATCGCTTGGTATGCGCACCCGACGTTGCGATCATCGCGTCCTCGATGAGTTGACGCCCCATCGCCTCCGACAACGCTTCGGCAAACGGATCATCGAGCGAACCAGGCGCGCCCTGGCCTGAGACTTCGACCAGCACATACCATTCAGCCGGCTCGCGCAGCGGTTCGCTGTGTCCAGGCACACCTGCGATCAAGAATTCTATGACCGAGCGCTGCATCAACTCGAATGCCGAGATCTGATCACCGAGCCGGCCCGTCAACAGTTGAAGCAGTTCGACGGCAGCGGAGGGACATGGCACCGCGAGCCATGCGGTCGCGACCGCCGTTGGCTTCGGAAACATTCGCAGGACCGCAGCCGTGATGATGCCGAGCGTGCCCTCGCCACCTATGAACAGCTGCTTCAGATCGTAACCCGTGTTGTCCTTGCGCAGACTGCGCAAGCCATTCCAGATCCGCCCGTCCGGCAGCACGACTTCAAGACCGAGCACGAGATTGCGCGTATTGCCGTAGCGGATGACCTGGGTGCCGCCAGCGTTGGTCGCGATATTGCCGCCGATCTGGCACGACCCTTCCGCGCCGAGGCTGAGCGGGAACAACCGGTTATGTTTCGCGGCGATGTTTTGGATCTCCTGCAGCACCACGCCCGCTTCGACCGTCAACGTCTCGTTGGCAAGATCGATATTGCGGACGGCGTTCATGCGCGCCGTCGATATGAGCACTTCCGAGCGGTCGGCATTGGGCTGGCTCGCGCCGGTCAATCCGGTGTTGCCGCCTTGCGGGACGATGCGCGTACCGGTCTCTGCGCAAATCTTGACGAGCGCCGCCACTTCGGCAGTCGTCTTGGGACGCAGCACGACGGGCACGTCGCCCTGCCAATCGTCGCGCCAGCTCTTGCAATAGGGTGCCACCTCCGCGGGATCGTCGATATAGCCCTGCGGGCCAACGGCAGCCTTCAAACGTTCCACGACTTCGGCAGGAACGGCGTGCGACGGTGCTGTTGCCATTGCGGGCGATCCTTATGGTAGGCATCATTTGGAAACCGGCGGACCCTAAGCATGACAGCCGCACGCCGCAAGAGATGACAGACATGAGCGACACATCGAACAACTCTCCGTTCAACTCTGGGAAAAACTCCGGCGCGCGCGCCATGACGATGTCGGGCAAGCCATCGGGTTTTCGCACGTTACTGGGATACCGCGCCAGCCGATGGGAGCCGAACTACGCCGAAATCGAACTCGCCCTGGAGCCGAAGCACATGAACAGCCTCGGCTTCACCCATGGCGGACTTTACCTGACGCTGATCGATGCCGCCTTCGGTCACGCCGCCACCTGGTGTTCAGTACCTGGCAATGTGCGGGGCGTGGTCACGATTTCGCTCAACACCAGTTTCCTTTCGCCGGCCAAAGGCGGTATCATCCGCGCGACCGGCCGCCTCGAAGGCGTTCACGACCGGGTCGCGACCGTCAGTGGCGACGTGCGCGATGAGCGCGGATTGTTGCTCGCCACCGCGATCGGCAGTTTTCGCTATTTCGCCGGCAGCGAGCACGCGGAAGGCGTCGCGGAGTTACCGGCGCCGAAGAGTTGAGGTTCTGACCGATTGCTTAGAATTTGCGGACAAAAGACGGGCCATGACGCATGGTGCCCCGTGCAACAAAATCCCTGAATGAGGAGACATAGCGAATGCTAAAGTTTTACTTCAATGGCTCACCTAATCCGACCAAGGTCGCCCTTTTCCTCGAGGAGACGGGCTTGGCGTTCGAGCCGATGCCGGTCGACACGCGCAAGGGCGATCAGTTCAAGCCGGAGTTCGTAAAGC
>JANOOW010000416.1:0-4097 GCA_031421555.1 Hyphomicrobiaceae bacterium
CCGGCGAACCAGATGCGCCTGTGTCGGCGTCGGCGTTCCGCAATTTCGGCTTGAGCTTCCTGATCATTCTGGGAACGGTGTTCTTCGCACTTGGCATCATCCTGCCGGTCATCCGCTTCACCACCGTGTACGTGTGGACCAACGAACACTCGATCGCGACGATCATCTGGGCGCTGTACCAGAACCAGGAATTTTTTCTCTGCGTGGTGCTGTTCGCGTTCTCGATCTTCTTTCCGTTTCTGAAACTTTTCTACCTGCTGACGCTCGTCACCTCGCCCGATCTGAACCCGGAATTCCGCGCCAAAAGTATATCAACGATGGAGTGGCTTGGCCGGTACTCCATGACCGATGTGATGGTACTCGCGCTGATGATTTTCTACGTCAACTCGTCCGGATATACCGAAGCAACCGTGCTGCCGGGCGTCTACTTCTTCGCAGCATCCGCTCTGATGACGATGCTCGCCTACGGTTGGGCCAACAGTGTGCCGGCGGGACGCACGGTAAAGCCCTTGGCATCCGCAATTTGATCGATGCGTGCGGCAGGATTAACGGCCGGTTAGGCAACAGCGCATAGTGTTCCAGGGACCCCACGAGGAACTGGAACATGAACCGCGCAATGGCCATCGACGTTTCGATCGTCGTTGTCAGTTACAACACGCGCGACTTGACGCTTGCCTGCCTCGACTCGATCGCCGCCGAGACCCGCGTCTGCCGTTACGACGTTCTCGTCGTGGATAACGCTTCGACGGATGGCTCTGCCGAAGCCCTTCAAAAGCATGCGTTCGCCGGCGGGCTGATCGCATCGGCCGGCAACCTCGGCTTTGCGGGTGCCAACAATCTTGCCGCCAGGTCGGCGCGCGGCGAATACATTCTGCTCCTCAATCCCGATACGGTCCTGATCGACGGCGCCATCGATCGGCTACTGGACTTCGCGCGCGCCAATCCATCGGCGGGCATCTGGGGCGGCCGAACTCTGTTTGCCGACGGCTCGCTCAATCCGTCGTCCTGTTGGGGCCGGATGACGGTTTGGAACCTCCTTTGCCGGTCGACCGGATTGACCGGCGTGAGGCCCAACTCGCGCTTGTTCAATGGCGAAGGTTACGGCGGCTGGCAGCGCGATACCGTCGAGCATGTCGATATCGTCTCGGGCTGTTTCCTGCTGATCCGCCGCTCGCTGTGGCAAATATTGGGCGGCTTCGACCCCGCCTTCTTCATGTACGGCGAAGAGGCCGACCTGTGCCTGCGCGCGGCCAAGACCGGTGCATCACCGATGATCACGCCGGCTGCCACGATCATCCACCTGGGCGGCGCGTCGGAGCGGACGCGTACCGCGAAAATGGCGAAGCTGCTTGCCGCCAAGTCGACGCTGATCCGCCGTCACTGGCATCCGCTGTTGCAGCCGCTGGGTTTGGCCTTGATGGCCGCTTGGCCACTCAGCCGATGGCTGGCGCTATCGGCGCTGTGCGGGGTGCGACCGATGCCCTCAAGGCGCGAGGCGGCAGCAACCTGGCGCAGCATTTGGCTGCAGCGCGCGACTTGGCTGCCCGGATATCGTGACCGTCCCGCAGAAGCTCCCATACCGGCACTTGCATAAATGAAGCGTTAATACGACGCACTTAGGCTCCACTTCAGACCAAGCGCCTTCGCGGGAAGAGATTGCGATCATGACCGAGCCTCTGGAGCGTGCGCAATCCGGCATGCCAAGCGCTGCCTCGCCCCAAGCAAAGCGCTTCACGATCGCGACCCTCGTCAATAATCGCACGCACTACGACGAAATGCGCGCGTCATTCAAAGAGGGCGGCTTCGATCGCGCCGACTGCGAATACATGTTCGTCGACAATACCGGCCCGCAGCAAACATGCGCCTATCGCGGTCTGGACCGCCTACTGAGTGAGGCGCAGGGTGAGTTCGTTATCCTGTGTCATCAGGACGTGCGCATCGTCGACGATGGACGCGCCGAACTCGAAGAACGTCTGGCTGAACTCGAGGCGCTCGATCCGGCCTGGGCGATTGCGGGCAATGCCGGCGGCATCTCGCCGGGCCGGCTGGCGATCCGTATCACCGATCCGCACGGCGCCAATCGTCGAGTCGGCGCGCTGCCGGCCAAGGTCATGAGCCTCGACGAGAACCTGTTGATCGTGAAGCGCGCCGCACGGCTATCGTTCTCCCGCGACCTCTCGGGCTTCCACTTCTACGGCACCGACCTCTGCCTGATCGCCGATGTGATGGGCCTCTCGGCCTACGTCATCGATTTCCACCTCGAACATTTGAGCGGCGGCGTTAAAGGCGCCTCTTTCGACGCGATGGAAGAGGCATTCTGCGACAAGTGGAGCCGCGCACTTAGACCGCGATTTATCCAGACCACCTGTAGCCTGATCAACCTTGCTGGCGACACCCTGGGCCGCATGCTCGGCCGGGTTGCTGGTCCCCCCTTGGCGCGGATTTCGAAGCGCCTGCCTTCTGCGAGCGGCTGGACCCGCAAGTCGGCGTGAGCAATCCGCAACCAGCGCCGGTCTCCGATCGGCCTAGCGCTCGTAGCCGGCTGGTGCGCCAGAGCGTGATGCTTTCGGGCGGCTTTGCCATCGCACAGCTTTGCTCGTTTCTGCGCAACGCACTCATCGGCTACGCACTGTCGAAAGGTGATTTCGGCATCGCAGCCACGATCACGCTGGTGCTTCAGATGCTCGAGACCTTGAGCGACTTAGGTGCCGACCGCTTGCTCGTCCAAGCCACCGACGGCGATAAGCCAGCCATGATGGCGGCAGCGCACACCACATTGGCCCTTCGCGGGTTGATTACGGCCTGCCTGATCTATCTTTCGGCCGCTGCTGTCGCCGCCTTTTTCGGTATTCCAAACGCCCGTACTGCTTTTGAAGCAGCTAGCCTTGTGCCGCTCATCAAGGGATTCATGCATCTTGATTCCCGCCGTGAGCAGCGGAGCATGCAAAACCGCAACTTCGTTCTTATCGAAGTGATCCCTCAAGTGGCCTCGCTGGCCGCAACATTCCCGGCGTTGGCGCTGATCGGCGGCTATCAGACGGTTGTTTCGGTTGCGATCCTGCAAGCGTTGCTGTCGGTCGCGACGTCGCATATCGTCAGTTCCCGGCCATATCGCATCGGCTTCGAAGCCGCCTGCATGAAGCGCTTGATCGCCTTCGGCTGGCCGATCTGGTTGAGCGCATTCCCCCTCGTCTTGGTCTACCAGGGCGACCGCATCATCATCGGGCGCTTGCTCGGCATGGACGCACTGGCCGGATACTCGGCAGCCTTCATGATTGCGATGGTGCCGGGCCTGCTGGCGGCCAAGGTCGGGCACGCGTTGATGCTGCCGCTATTGTCCGCACAACAGGCCGATCGAGCCGTGTTCGAGCAGCGCTACATCATCATGTGCGAGGCCGCGAGCATTGCCGCCGCGATCTATCTTGCCGGCTTCGTGATAGCCGGAGGCAAGGTATTGCCGCTCGCCTTCGGCCCCCAGTACACCGGACTTGGAGCCGTCGTCGCCTGGCTCGGTGCCATGTGGTCGTTGCGCATGGTGCAAGCAGTGCCCGGCATGGCCTTGATGGCCGTTGGCGATACGCGACCATTGCTGACAGCGGGTATCCTCCGGGCCGCGGCGATCGGATTAGTCTTCGCCGCCGTCCAGATGGACCTCGGCCTCGCGGGCGCCGCTGCTGCGGGCGTTGCCGGTGAGGTCGCATCACTCATCTATGTTTCGATCCGGGTTGGCCAGGGAAAGCGCGCGATCGTTTTGACCCCGTTGCGGTGCGCACTGTTGCCGCTGGCCGCCGGCACTGCAGCGGCGGGGTTTATGACATTGCTGCCCGCTGGCCCGAGCGCTTGGCTGATAGTGCCGGTGACGATTGCCGCCGGTGCGGTCTGCCTTCTTGCGGGCCTCGCATCGATGCCGGCGGCTCGCGGCTTCATCGAAGGCTGGATAGACCGCGACGGCGTCAAGAACACCCCGCTCAAGGAGGAAAACTATGTCACGACCCGGGCTTGATAGCCAACGCGGACCAGCACGTTCAGCTAGAACCTTCGATGGCATCGTCTGCATCGGCGGCGAGGACTGGTGGTATCACAACCGCGGGCACTTC
>JANOOW010000417.1:0-7542 GCA_031421555.1 Hyphomicrobiaceae bacterium
CGAACATACTGCCAGCGCCGCCCGGCTTCAGCACGATCGGCAATCCGTTGATGACGACGCCTTTGGCAACGATCTGATCGCGCATCGGCCCGACGGGGGGCCCAGAGTTGTTGGGACCGTCGCCAGACACGTCGATGACGCGCCGCTCGCCGATGACGCCGCCGGTGCCGAACTGGCGGTCCGAGTAATCGAGTGCGCCGGAGACCGACGTGCGGCGATGCCTTGAGATGGGCGCCTCGGCAAGCTTGGCCGCAACCGCCTCGGCCGATTGCCTGCTATCGATAATCGTCCACGGCAGCACGATTTGCTGCGTCGTCCAACCGGCCCACTCGATGTAGGTGATGGCGATGCGGCGATGCTGGCCGGATTGGATTGCGCGCATGATCTCGGGATCGCGCAAAGCTTCGATGTAGCCATCGCGCTGCAGCCTCTGCTCGTCGAGGTCCATCGAGTACGAGACGTCGACGGCGAGCACCAGCTCCAAGTCGACACGGGTTTGGGCTTGCACGCTGCCGGGCGCACCGGTTACAGCCCAGACCGCTACGACGAAAGCTGCGAGCAGCCGGCGCGGGAGTAACGCTCTTTTTGACAAGAGTTCACGCATGCCTCAAACTTGGCATGCCGAAGTCCCGTTGAAAAGGGGCAGGTCTTTAGAAGGCAAATCAGGCGAGCATACCGGCCACCAACAGCAGCAATCCAATACCGCCGAGACCGCCAGCGGCCCAAAGCAGTGCCGCGATACCGGTTATGATAGAGGCGGACGCCAACACGATCGCGATCTGAAAAGCACCGGTGGCAAATTCGAACCGCACATGCTTGCGGCCGTACAGGTCGCGCTCTTTTTCAGCTTCGCTCGCGCGCTCCCGCAATTCCTTACGGCCTTCGCCTGGTTCGAACTTGCCGGTGTCCTTACCCGAAGCATCCTTGATCGGTTTGCCTTGCTCGGTCTCGTAGCGATCGGCCGCGGCGCGCCACTTGACGACACGATCCTGCATGGCCTTTTTCTGCGCCGGATCGGCAGAAGCCAACTGCAGCAGGTCGACCTCGTCCGCGAAACTCTCCGTCACCGTCTTGCGGATCGTCTTGGCCTGATAGAACGCCCACAGGTTCGACGCCTCGATATTCGACTGCAACGTGTGCGTTTGCGCTTTCTGGCCAAGGATCTCCGAAACGGCCAGCATCAGTGCAAGGATCGATATAACCAGTGCGACGGTCTTATTGCCCTCGCCGTGCTCGTGTGCTGCGTGTCCGCTCATCGTATCCCCCAATTGGCTTGTCGAAAGCCCAAAAACAATAACGGATGGGGCATCGCTGCCACCATCCGCCGTAACGGCTTGCCCTGACCCATGCCAAGCGGATGGGCCGGGCGCAAGCGAAACATGAATTACACCGTCCTGCGACAGCGAATTACAGATCCATCGTTCGATCGCGGACTAGAACAGTCCTTCAATCTGGCCGCCATCGTTCAGACGGATAACGTCGGCGGATGGGACGCGTGGTAGACCCGGCATCGTCATGATATCGCCGGTCACCACCACCACGAATTCGGCGCCGGCCGAGAGCCGAAGCTCGCGCACGGGAACGATGTGCCCGGTCGGCGCGCCGCGCTTGTTCGGATCGGTCGAGAACGAGTACTGCGTCTTGGCCATGCACACCGGTAAGTGTCCGTATCCGGCTGCCTCGAGTTCCTTGAAGCGAGTCTCGACCGACGGATCGCAGGCGATATCGGCGCCTCGATATATCTCTGTGACAATGGTCTTCACCTTGTCGCGCAATGGCATGTCGTCCGGGTAGAGAGGCTTGAACTTGGCTTCACCCTGTTCGCAAACATCGACGACGTGGCGGGCAAGTTCCTCGATGCCGGCACCGCCGTCGCTCCAGTGCGTGCATAGGAACGCCTTGGCGCCCATCTTCTCCGCCGACGCCTTGACTGCTGCGATCTCGGCATCGGTATCGGTGATGAACTTGTTGATCGCGATAATCGGCTGCACGCCGAACTTGCGCACGTTCTCGATGTGCCGCTCCATGTTGGCGCAACCCTTTGCGACCGCCTCGACGTTCTCAGTTTTGAGACCGTCCTTGGCAACGCCACCGTGCATCTTCAGCGCGCGAATGGTGGCGACGATGACTGCCGCCGATGGAGCGAGGCCAGCCTTGCGGCACTTGATGTCGAAGAACTTTTCGGCTCCAAGATCTGCACCAAATCCAGCTTCCGTCACGACGTAATCGCACAGTTTGAGCGCCGTCTTGGTGGCGAGCACGGAGTTGCAGCCGTGCGCAATGTTGGCGAAAGGGCCGCCGTGGATGAACACCGGATTGTTCTCCAGCGTCTGCACAAGGTTGGGCATCAGCGCGTCCTTCAGGAGGACGGTCATCGCGCCATCGCCCTTCAGATCGCGGGCATAAACCGGCTTCTTCTCGCGCGTGTAGGCCACGACGATATTGCCGATCCGCTTCTCCAGATCCTTGAGATCGGTCGCGAGACAGAAGATCGCCATGATTTCGGAAGCAACCGTGATGTCGAAGCCATCCTCCCGCGGGAAGCCGTTGGCGACTCCACCGAGCGAATTGACGATCGAGCGCAGCGCGCGGTCGTTCATATCCATGACGCGGCGCCAGGCGATCCGGCGCTCATCGATGCCAAGGCTGTTGCCCCAGTAGATGTGATTGTCGATCAGCGCCGACAACAAGTTGTGAGCACTGGTGATGGCGTGGAAGTCGCCGGTGAAGTGGAGATTGATGTCCTCCATCGGCACGACCTGCGCGTAGCCACCGCCGGCCGCACCGCCATTGACGCCAAAGCAGGGCCCGAGCGAAGGCTCTCGCAGGCAGCTCATCGCGCGCTTGCCGATACGGTTGAGGCCATCGCCAAGTCCTACGGTCGTCGTCGTCTTGCCTTCGCCAGCCGGTGTCGGATTGATCGCGGTGACGAGGATCAGCTTGCCGTCCTTACGATCTTTCAAGCTGTTGATGAAGTCGAACGAGATCTTCGCCTTGGTGGGGCCGTAGTTGAGCAAGGCATCAGCAGGAATGTCGATCTTCTTGCCGACCTCGGCGATCGGCTTCATTTTGGCTTCGCGTGCGATCTCGATATCGCTGCCGACCGCCTTGGTTGACTTGGCTGACACAGTTGCTTCTCCGGTTTTTGGCTTTTTTGGTGCGGGCGGTGGCGCTGGCTTATAGGCGGCAAATACATCGCCAACTTTGAGTTTGGCGTGTGCCGCATACTCGGCGGCGGGAACCTTCTTGGTGTCGGCGGCCTTCACGCGCTTGGCGAGAATGGCTCCGCCTTTGGCCGCAATGACCATGCCGCCGGCGTCGATCTTGAGGATCTCGCCCGGCTTACCGTCGCCGGGCACCTTGGCACTGTCGAAGAACTGGACCTCAAGACCATTGACTACGGCCCAGGCGCCTGGCGCCGGGTTGGCAGCGCGGATGATGTTGTACACTTCGCCAACCGGCTTGGTGAAATCGAGCTGGGCGCTGTCGCGCTTGAACCAGCTCTCGTAGGTCTTCTTCGCGTGATCCTGCGGCACACTTGCCGCTTTGCCGGCGCGGACCAGATCGACAGATTCCAACATGGCCTCGACGCCAAGCGGAAACAGCTTCTTGAAGTAAACATCGCCCAGCGTTTCATCCGGACCGATATCGACGGTCTTCTGCATCAGGACAGGGCCTTCATCGAGGCCTTCGTCCGGCCAGAAGATGGTCAGGCCGGTCTGCTTCGAGCCCCAGGCGATCGGCCAGTTGATCGACGATGGTCCCCGATGCAACGGCAGCAGCGACGGGTGATACTGGATCGTGCCCTTGGTGGGCGCATCGATCACCGGTTGCGGGACGAACAACGTGACGTACGCCATCACGCACAGGTCCGGCTTGAACGATTGCATGAGGGTCAACGCCTCAGCCGTCTTCCAGCTCTTCGGCTGATGGACCGGCAAGCCCTTCTCACGCGCGAACACCGCGCATGGATCGAGCGGACGACCCTCCTTGTCGGGTGCGCAGAACACCGCAACGACGTTTTCGCCGCGCTCGATCAGCTTCTCTAGAACGGCTTTACCAAAGGCTTCCTGCCCGTGCACTACAATGCGCATTTCTGTATTCTCCCTGTCCACTTATCGTTAGCCGCCCGTGGAACACTCTGTGAGCACAGCCCACTAAGTATTCCTATTTTTCGTCATGGCCGCGGAGGCGGCCATCCACGACAGCAGGCAACGTGCTGTGCGTGGCGGTTGTTTGACCTTTAAGCGCGCTTGCCATCTCCACCTACTTGCTGAGCCTTGTCGTGGATGGCCGCCTGCGCGGCCATGACGAGAAGTGGAGGGCCCTTAGCTAACTGACAGATGATCAGCCGGCAGCCTTCTTTGGTGGCGGCTCGGTGGCGCCGGATGCCTTGATGCTGGCGATCTCGTCGGCCGAGTAGCCGAGGACCGACGACAGAACTTCGTCCGTGTGCTCGCCAAGCAGCGGCGATCGCACGACTTCGGTCGGGCTGTCCGAAAGCTTGATCGGATTGCCGACCGACAGGTACTTGCCGCGCTTGGGGTGATCGACCTCGACGATGGTGCCCGTCGCCCACAAGGATTTATCCTCGGCGATTTCCTTCATCGACAGGATCGGACCGCACGGAATGTCGTCCTTATTGAGGATCTCCATCGCCTCGAACTTGGTCATCGACGACGTCCATTGCTCGATGCGCCCAAAGATCTCGTTGAGCCGCGGCAGGCGTGCGGCAGGCTTGGCATAGTTGGGATCGGTCTTCCAACCAGGCTCACCGATCACATCGCAGATTTTTTCCCAGACCGGGGCCTGCGTGATGAAGTAGATGTAGGCGTTTGGATCGGTCTCCCAGCCCTTGCACTTCAGGATGCGACCGGGCTGGCCACCACCCGAGTCGTTGCCGGCGCGCGGTACCGCATCGCCGAACGGAATGCCGTCGCCGAATTGGCTGTATTCCTTCAGCGGTCCGTGCGCCAAGCGTTGCTGATCGCGCAGCTTGACGCGGCACAGGTTGAGGACGCCGTCCTGCATGGCACAGGTGACTTTTTGACCTTTGCCCGTCGTCGTGCGCTGGAACAGCGCCGTGACGATGCCGAGCGCGAGATGCAGGCCGGTGCCTCTGTCACCGATCTGTGCGCCGGTGACGAGCGGCAGGCCATCGCGGAAGCCAGTGGTCGATGCCGAGCCGCCGGTGCACTGCGCGACGTTCTCGTAGACCTTGCAGTCCTCATAGGGTCCAGGACCGAATCCTTTGATCGAGGCGACGATCATTTTCGGGTTGATCTCCTGGATGCGATCCCAGGTAAAGCCCATCCGGTCGAGCACGCCTGGACCGAAGTTTTCAACCAGCACGTCGCAGCTCTTGATCAGGCGTTCGAGTACCTGCTTGCCGGTCTTGTTCTTGGTATCGAGCGTGATCGAACGCTTGTTGTGATTGAGCATCGTGAAGTACAGCGCGTCGGCATCCGGCACGTCCATCAACTGGCCGCGCGTGATGTCGCCGACGCCCGGGCGCTCGACTTTGATCACGTCGGCGCCGAACCAGGCCAACAGCTGGGTACAAGTGGGGCCCGACTGCACGTGCGTGAAGTCGAGAATACGAATGCCTTCCAGGGCTTTCATGGCGTGATCCTGCTCCTGCGTGGTTATTTGCTTATTCGGCGGCTTTGGGCTTGGAGACCACGCTTTGCGGGTTCAGGTTGCCGATGCGGCCACTCTCGGTGCCGGACTTTTCGTCAATCACCGCGTTGATGAGCGTCGGCTTGCCTGAATCCATGGCCTCGTTGACGGCGCGGCTGAGTTCGTCGGGGCTCGTCACGTTGACGCCGGCGCCGCCGAACGCCTCCATCATCTTGTCGTAGCGCGCATTCTTTACGAACACCGTGGTGGCGACGTCTGAGCCGCCTGATGGATTCGTGTCCGTGCCGCGATAGATGCCGTTGTTGTTGAACACCACCACGCAGATCGGCAGGTTGTAACGGCAGATCGTTTCGACCTCCATGCCGGAAAACCCGAAGGCGCTGTCACCTTCGACGGCGAGCACCGGCTTGCCGGTCTCGACAGCCGCCGCAATTGCGTAGCCCATGCCGATTCCCATCACGCCCCATGTGCCGACGTCCAGGCGTTTGCGCGGCTGGTACATGTCGATGATGCTGCGGGCGAAATCGAGTGTGTTGGCGCCCTCGTTGACGAGGATCGCGTCCGGCCGCTCCTTGATGATCTTCTTCAGCGCGCCGAGTGCGCCGTGGAAATCCATCGGCACGTTGTTGTTTTGTAGCCGGGGCGCCATCTTGGCGATGTTGCTCGAGCATTTCTCGCGGATCATCCCGGTCCAGGCGACTGGCGCGACTGGCCAGCTTGCGCCTAACCCGTTGAGCATTGCCGACACGCACGATCCGATGTCGCCCACCACAGGCGCTGCAATCGCAACGTTGCTGTCCATTTCGGTTGGTGCGATGTCGACCTGGATGAACGTCTGCGTGCCGCGCTCGCCCCAGGTCTTGCCTTTGCCGTGCGACAGGAGCCAATTCAACCGTGCACCGATCAGCATGACGACATCGGCCTCTTTGAGCACGAGAGACCGCGCCGCACTGGCACACTGCGGATGGGTATCTGGCAGCAGGCCTTTCGCCATGCTCATCGGCAGGTACGGGATGCCGGTCTTCTCGACCAGCGCGCGGATATCGGCGTCGGCCTGCGCGTAGGCAGCGCCCTTGCCCAGAATGATCAGCGGACGCTTGGCGTTCTTCAGCAGCTCCATGGCGCGCACGATCGAGTCTGGCGCCGGCAGCTGGCGAGGCGCTGCATCGACGACCTTGATCAAGGTTTTCGCGCCTGCCGCCGCATCCATCGTCTGGCCAAACAATTTGGCTGGCAGGTCCAGGTATACGCCACCAGGGCGGCCCGAAACCGCCGAGCGAATGGCGCGCGCAATGCCGACGCCGATGTCCTCAGCGTGCAGTACGCGATAGGCGGCCTTGCAATGCGGCCGCGCGACAGCAAGTTGGTCCATCTCCTCGTAGTCGCCCTGCTGCAAATCGACGATCTCACGCTCGGACGAGCCACTGATCAGGATCATCGGGAAGCAATTCGTTGTCGCGTTTGCCAGCGCCGTCAGGCCATTGAGAAAGCCCGGTGCCGACACGGTGAGGCAGATACCGGGCTTCTGCGTCAGGTAGCCGGCAATCGCGGCAGCGTTACCGGCGTGCTGCTCATGCCGGAAGGAGATGACCCGAATACCGGCAGCCTGGGCAAGGCGGCCAAAGTCCGTAATCGGAATACCGGGCACGCCGTAGATCGTGTTGAGCCCGTTCATCTTCAGGGCATCGATGATCAGGTGGAAGCCGTCGGTGAGCGGGGCATCAGAGCTCGCCGATGACGCGTTGGGCGCTGCTTGGGCCGACATATGCAATACTCCGTTGTAATGCGCCAATTGATTTGGCTGCGTTTGATTTGAGTTTGTCAGTCGATATCGACGAAGCGCTCGACGTGATCTCTAAGCTTCAATGTGTGCTCTCGCACCAGCCGCTCGGCCCGCTCGGT
>JANOOW010000418.1:0-10230 GCA_031421555.1 Hyphomicrobiaceae bacterium
GGTGCGCAAGCCTCGCTCAGCCGGCCCGAACTGGGCGGCTTCAATTTCCGTGGCGGCGTGCAGATCGTGCCGGAGCTGATCGCCCTGTGGGTGGGGCTCGCGATCTACGCATCCTCGTTCATTGCCGATCTGGTGCGCGGCGCGGTGCTGGCGGTCCCTAAAGGCCAGGAGGAAGCGGCCTACGCGCTCGGCCTGAAACATGGTCAGACGCTGCGGTTGGTGAAACTGCCGCAAGCGCTGCAGATTGTCGTGCCGCCGTTGGTCAGCCAGTACGTCAACATCACCAAGAGTTCGACGCTCGGCATCGCCATCGCCTACCCGGAGATCATGACGGTGCTGGGCGGCACGACGCTCAATCAGACCGGCCAGGCGATCGAGACGATGCTAATCATCATGCTGATTTTCGTTCTTTTGAACCTCGTCGTGTCGGCGCTGATGAACCGCTATAACCGTAGCGTTGCGCTGAAAGGTCACGCGGTATGAGCCAGTCCAATGCCACCGCTGGATCGATTGGCGGCAGGCTGCAAGGCAGCCTGCGGGCGATGTTCGGTACGCCGCTCAACGCTGCCATCTCGTTCGTCATGCTGGCGTTCTTCGCCATCGTTCTGCCCGCCTTCTACCGGTGGGCAATCGCGGCCGGTACGATCGCCGGAGCCGACCGTAAGGCATGCGCCGAGGGGGGCGCCTGCTGGGTATTTCTGCGCATCCGCTGGCACGATCTGATGTACGGCAGCTATCCAGTGGCCGAGACGTGGCGCATCAAGCTCGCGGCGGCGCTGCTGATCGCGCTAATGGCTGGTTCGTTTTTGAAATCCAATCCATGGCGGCGCCTCTTCGTGCTACTGCTTTGCCTCGCATTTCCGGTCGTCGCCGGACTGCTTCTGATCGGTGGCCTGCCCGGGCTGCCCTACGTCGCCACCCGGTTATGGGGCGGGCTGATGCTCAACGTCGTCCTCGCCTTCATCGCGGTTGCCGGCGCGGTGCCGCTAGGACTGATGCTGGCCGAGGCTCGGCGGGCAAAGGACCGCACGGTCCGCACGCTGGCGACCGGCTTCATCGAGTTGTGGCGCGCCGCGCCCCTGGTGACGGTTCTGTTCATGGGTATTTTCATCCTGCCTTTCGTGATGCCGCCGGGCTTCGAACTGAACAAATTCGTCAGTGTCGCGACGGCGCTGGTGTTGTTCAATTCCGCCTATATGGCGGAAGCAATCCGCGGCGGGCTGCAAGCGGTTCACCCCGGCCAGTTCCAGGCCGCGGAGGCGCTTGGCCTGGGGTTCTGGCAGTCGCGCTGGCTGGTGATCTGGCCGCAGGCGTTGCGCATGTCTGTGCCGTCGATCGTCAACACGGCGATCGACCTGTTCAAGGACACCTCGCTCGTCATCATAATCGGCCTATTCGATATGCTGGGCGCGGTGCAGCAGGCGGTACGCGATCCGCAATGGCTGGGTCTGTCCGCCGAGGGCTACGTCTTCGTCGCCAGTATCTTCTTTTGTATATGTTCGGTTCTGTCGGCGATGTCGAAGTCGATCGAGCGCGAACTCGACCCTGCCAACTCCCACTGAACATGCGATGCCCCACATACCGGACGTGATTGGTGGCGCCACTGTGTAGCCAGCTCCCCCGATCTCACCGGTCAGGCGGTTACAACATACTGCGGCCGGCGCCCCAGCGAAACATCAACGATGCTCTGCAAAGCAGATGCCGCGATATCGTGGAAGCACTCATCGGTCCAACACAGGGCATGTGGTGTCAGCACGACGTTATCCATTTGCAGAAGTGGATTACTGATCGGCGTTGGCTCCTGCTCGAATACATCGAGGCCGGCACCTGCAATTGTTTTCGAATGGAGCGCAACAATAAGCGCCGCTTCGTCGACGACAGAGCCGCGCGCCATGTTGATCAGATAGGCGCTTGGTTTCATCATCGAGATGCGTGCCGCATTGATGAGGTGCCGCGTTTCCGGCGTCAGTTGGCAGCAGACGACGATGAAATCAGCCGTTCCCAGCAATTGCTCCAAGCTGACGAGTTCACAGCCGAGGGACCTGACACTCGTTGCGTCGGCATGGGGATCGGCGGCTAGCATCTCCCCAAAAAATGGCCGTGCGAGCCGCATGATTTCTTGGCCAATACCACCAGCGCCAACTAACCCGAGCGTGCGTTTCGTCAGGCCCAGCCCCATGGCGTTGTTGCGTCCCTCCCACCGCCCCTGCCTGACCAATCGGTCTTTCTCGAAGAGCCGCCCTGCGAGTGCGAAGATCATGGTCAGCGTCGCGACTGCCACTGGTCGCCGCACCGCCATCGGCGTGTTGGTTAGAATGACGCCGCGCTGGTCGAGGGCTGTGAGATCGACCGAATCATAGCCGACGCCGTTGCGCGCTATGATCTTCAATCGGCAATCGTCACGTGATAGCGACCAACGCGTGACCTTGGCGAGATTGATATGCAGTCCGTCATAGCGCGCGGCCATATCCGGAGTAATCTCGGTCACCAACTCGGGGGTGTACTCCCACTCGATCATCGGGTTGGTTCCGAGTACGCCCAGTGCTTCAGTACCAAAAATTGGCTTGCCCGACGCATCCAGCAGATCGCGTGAAATCCCGACCTTAAACATTACTATCTACTCCTTGGCGAGAGTTGCCGTTACGCCAGCCGTCAGAATGCCCTGATCGGCGCCAGCTCCAAACACCATAAAACATAGGCTCTATACTGATCGGCCGATTTTTTCGTGCACCATTATACCCAGCTCCTTCAGTGACAGCTCAAGCTAAAGTATCAACTGAGCTTGACGGCAGTTGTTAACAATCCATAAGCTAGACCTTCAACAATGCAAAAGACCTAGCCGAACTCGGACGCCTGTCGAGCCAGTATCAGCTGATCGAGCCAGACCCGCATCTACCTGAATATCACGGCCACCCTCGATTACGATCTCGTGACGATCTTCGATATCCACCGTGAACTGGTTGAGGCGATTTCGCGTGGCAATGCGGAGGCTGCGGAGAATTTAGCGCGGAACCACAATACACAGCCGATGGCGAGCATGGTCGCGATCCTGGAAGTGGAAGGGGAGAATGCCGGATGAGTCCATCAACCGTTGCGGTCGCCACGCCGCTCAAGAACTGGAGTCGCGAGGCTGCCCTCGCCGACGCGGTCGTCGAGGCGCACGCGGCCTATGCCGCAGGCAATCCAGCGAGTCTCCGTCGCCATGAGGCCGCCTGCCGGGTCATGCCCGGCGGCAACACGCGGACCGTCCTCCACTACGAACCCTTCCCACTGGCGTTCCAGAAAGCAGACGGCTGCCACCTATGGTCGGTCGACGGACGCCGGTACCTCGACATCCTGAACGAATATACCGCCGGGCTTTATGGCCATTCGCATCCGACGATCCTGCGGGCGCTACGCGGCGCGCTCGATGCAGGGATTAGCTTCGGCGGACACAACATGATGGAGGCCCGCCTTGCCGAGCTGATCTGCGAACGTTTCCCGTCCGTCGAGCTGATCCGCTTCACGAATTCGGGCACCGAAGCCAACCTCATGGCGGTAGCAGCCGCTACGGCGGTGACCGGCCGCAAGGGCGTGCTCGTGTTCCATGGCGGATACCATGGCGGGGTGTTTTCGTTCGCGTCTGGCGGCAGCCCGACGAACGCGCCTTACGACTTTGTCGTCGGGACCTACAATGACGTCGAGGGCACACGCGCTGTTCTCGACAAGGCCGGTCCGTCGCTTGCAGCGATCCTCGTCGAGCCGATGCTGGGGGCAGGCGGCTGCATCCCCGCGACGGCTGAGTTCCTGCAACTTCTCCGCAGTGGGGCGACGCGCGCCGGCGCCTTGCTGATCGTGGACGAGGTCATGACCTCCCGGCTTTCGCCCGGCGGCTTGGCGGCGGTTCATGGGATCAAGCCCGACCTTTTGACGTTGGGGAAGTATCTGGGCGGCGGCATGTCGTTCGGCGCCTTCGGCGGCGAGACCTCGATCATGAAGCGCTTCGATCCCTCCCGTCCGGACGCCCTTCCTCATGCCGGTACTTTTAACAACAATGTTCTGTCGATGGCGGCAGGCGTTGCCGGGCTATCCGAGATTTTTACTCCGGCCGCTTGCATCGAGCTGAACGAACGCGGCGATAAACTGCGTGACGATTTGAACAAACTGTTTCAAGATCGTTCCGTAGCACTTCAAGTGGTAGGCTACGGTTCATTGATGACGATTCATGCGACCGCGTCACCTATCCGCACACCAGCCGACCTTTCGACATCAGACCAGCACGTGAAAGAGCTTATGTTTTTCGACCTCCTCGAGGAAGGCATCTGGCTCGCACGCCGAGGTATGATTACGCTAAGTTTGCCGCTCGGCAGCTCCGAATGCGATTCAATCGTCGACGCAATGGATCGTTTCGTTCATCGGCGGGCCGCCTTATTGAAAGTCGCCACATGAAGTTGGGCAGTGGGCGGTGCGGTCGCGCGATCGGCGGACGCGCCGCTCGATCCAACGAACAAAAGTAACGTCACTCTGACCGGAGCAGGCAGAACGCTTTTGGGCTCGCCTGTCATCAAATTTCATACGGTGGATGATGCAATCCTGCAGGCGAGTGGGTGAACACCTCGCAACCGGTCTCGGTGACGCCGACGGTGTGCTCGAACTGTGCGGATAGCTCGCGATCGCGGGTCACTGCGGTCCAGCCATCGTTAAGAAGTTTAACTTCGTGCCGACCCAGATTGAGCATCGGCTCGATCGTAAACAGCATACCCGGCTTCATTAGCACTCCGTCGTCTGGGTTGCGTGCGCCCGGTTGTTTTGAGCGGGTTTTGCGGTAATGCAGGATATTGGGACGATCGTGAAACTTCGTGCCAAGGCCGTGGCCACAAAAATCCTCAACCACGCTCACTCGTTCACTCTCGGCGTAACGCTGGATGGCTTCGCCGATATCACTGGTCATGTTTCCCGGTTTGACGGCCGCCACACCGCGCATCAGCGATTCGTAGGTGATCTTGATCAGCCGCTCGGCTCTCGTCTTGATCGCGCCAACCGCATACATGCGGCTGGTATCGCCATGCCAGCCGTCGACGATCAGCGTCACGTCAACGTTGATGATGTCGCCCTCGCGCATCGGCTTCGGCGCCGGAATGCCATGGCATACGACGTGATTGATCGAGGTGCAGATCGACTTGGTGTAGCCGCGGTAATTCAGCGTCGCCGGCAGCGCGTTATGGTCGAGGGCAAACTGGAAAATCAGATCGTCGAGATATTGCGTCGTCACGCCCGGCTTCACGTGCGGCGTCAGCATGTCGAGCGCGGCTGCTGCCAACTGGCCGGCCTTGCGCATCGCGGCGAAGGCTTCCGGGCCGTGCAAGCGAATGACGCCTTCGGCTTCTTTTTCCTGATCCATCTTTGCCTGCGGGCGCGCGTGGTCCAAATTTGACGTCAAGGCGTTGATCCGTGAGCTTGAAGTTTGCAGCTCAAATGTAGTGCAATTGACGGCGAGCGCAATCAACACGAGGGCCGCCGGTTTGTATAACAAAAAGCCCGGCACATTTTGGTGGCCGGGCTTTTTGATCTCGGTTTGAGAGAAAACTACGCTTTCGGTGCTTCGTCTGCGGCTGGCACTTCGGCGACCGTGGTCTCCGCGAGCAGGCGCTGGGCCTGGCCGATCCAGTCATCTTTTTCGATCTTGCCGCCGAGCTTCAGCGTCTCGTCGATGTTGGCGATGTCCTCGTCCGAGAACGCGGCCATCTGGTCGAAGCGCACGACGTTGAGCTTGAGCAGCTGCATTTCGAGCTCCGGCGTGATGCCCTTGATCAGCTTCAAATCGTCGACTTGGCCCTTTGGCTTCTTGAAGCCCTTGAAGGCTGCGGCCAAACGCTTGGCGCGCGCATCCGTGCGTTCGACGATACGTGCCGACTTGCCGCGACGTCCGCGCAGATAATACAGCTTCGCGCGACGCACCTTGCCGCGGCGGATGACATCAATTTCGGCAATGTAAGGAGAGTAGACCGGGAATACGCGCTCGACGCCTTCGCCGTAGGAAATCTTGCGGACCGTGAAGCTTTCGTTGAGGCCACCGCCGGCGCGGGCGATGCAAACGCCTTCATAGGCCTGGGTGCGGACGGTTTCGCCTTCGATCACCTTGACCATCACCTTCAAGGTGTCGCCTGGCGCAAATTCCGGCACGACGCGCTTGGCCGTGATGGCGGCCATCTGTTCAGCTTCGAGGATTGCGATGATGTTCATCGTTGTTTTTCCTTATGTTTTTTTCGTTTGCAGAGGAGCCGTTGCGCTAATAGTCGGCGGCATGCGGCTCGTGCGGCCTATTCGGGCAACCCAGTTGATTGGGATTTGATTGGGTGGATAGCGGAAAGACGGGCGCTTGTCGATGGTGATCATTCTTATGGCGCACGTCGACTCTCTCTTCCTGGCGCACGGCGACTCTCCTGCGGAGAGCCGGCCGCCGTGCGCGGAAGTATCGGCACCGGGAGCGTACCCGGGTTTGACCCTTTGACCTGCCAACCTCTGCGCCGCCAGCAGTCGCCACCGGTTGGCGTCCCCTCATGCGCATCGGTCGAGGATGAGTATGCAGCAGGTTGGGCAGGTGGGGATTGTATCTGGAGATTGGCCTGATTTCTTGGTGAACGAATCAGCGAGGATCGGGACCGACGTTGGGTGGCGACCCGGCGTCGGCCGGCGAGTGGTCGTAGTGGGGATTGACCTGTGACGGTCGCAACTTATCGATGACCCTCGCCGCCCAGTACCCGCGTCCATCCGAACGGTAGAGGGGCCTTTGACGGCCGCATGCAATCCAGGATTACGGGGATGAGCACCATGACTATGAGGCCGACTACACTACGTTCAAGCATGTCGTTGCGTTCGAAGTGTCCAAGCAGACGCTGGTCGTCCATGTGCTGCCGGGCGACCAACAGCACACGTTTGCCAACAAGCCGAAAGCCGTCCGCAAGCTGCTGGTGACCCAGCTCCGTCACAACGCGCAGGCCAGCCTTGGATCAATGCTCGTGGTCTGCGAAGCCACCGGCGGCTATGAGCGCGGAGTGCTGGAGATCTGCGTCACTCTACATGGCGGTGGTGGTCGCCATGCGGTGCAACCCCGTCGTCAAGGCTTTCGGGCGAACTCACCAAACGCGGCAAGCCATTCAAGGTGGTTGCCACTGCCGTAATGCGAAAAATGCTTATAACCCTAAACTCCATCCTTAAATCCGAAAAGCCGTGGCGAAAGGCAGAAATTGCTTGAAATCGCAGACGGTAGATAAGTTCGGGGGAGGCGGATGTTGCGGACGTGGTGAATGGGAGCGATGTGACGTGAAATTTGTAGGTCGGAGAGAGCGTTTTCGCGAGAGCCGACATTCGCGGGTGGTGCGCGGAAGTGTCGGGTCTCGTACCTCTACCCGACCTACGGCTCGGCGCTCTATGTGCCCTCATTCCGGCCCCGGATCGCCGTCCGGGATAAGTTCTGTCCACCCCAAGGGGTGCACTCCACGCCCGCCTCGTTTGATCGCCCGTCTATCCGGACGCTTGAACCCCAATGGCCGTAACCGCTTGCCTTAAACCTTGGCGCGGCCAGCACTTGCGAGGGCTCCCAGCTCGATCAACAAGCGTTCGGCGATGATCTCCTCCATGTCGCCGGCGCGCCGGGCCGCGAGTGCGGCGCGGGCGATGCGGCCGCGCGCGTCTGTGAGGCGGTCCGTTGTCCACAGCGAGCACTGGGCCTGAAACGGGCCTTTCTGCTTGAAGAAGATGGGTGGGCGAAGGCTGCGGGTCGCGTCGTCGAACGATCTTCCCTGGTCGATAGCGGCACGCACCCGATGCAGCCGGTGGAAGTAGCGTTGGATCGCCCCGATGATCACTTGCGCATTGTCGCCTGATGCTATCGCCCGGTCGAACTCGGTGACCGCGATCGCGGTTTTGCCGGTGGCGGCGCTCTCGATGATGCGGTCGGTGGTCTGCTCGGACGCGTCGCCAACGATCGCCTCGACATCGTCCACTTCGATGATGGATTTGCCCGCCGCATAAAGCGATAGCTTTTCGACCTCGGCGCGAGACAACCCGCGATCGGCACCCAGCCGCGCGAGCAGTAATTGCCGGGCGTCGGGCGTCAGTGTTTGCTTGGCTTCACTCAGCACATCGCGAATGAGCCGCTCGAGATCGCCGGCAGTGTCGGCATAACAGGCGATCGCCGCGGCCTTCGGGCTTTTCTCGAACAGCGCGCGTATGGCGTCGTCGGCTTTGTAGTTGCCGCCCTCGACGATCAGCCGTCCGGTCATACCGCCCTCGACGAGGGACTTGAGGCTGAGCGCCGTGACCCGGCGGCTTACGGTCGTCCGCACAATTTTCGGTCCGCCGAACATCTGCACGGTTTTCAACTCGACGATCAGGCGATCCGGATCGTTATCGAGGTCGGCATCTTCGATGCGAAGAATCTCGCCCGGCGGGTTTTCGGCTTCGGCCAGCTTGTGCGCAATCATCCGCGCCGTTTCCGACACCATGCCGGGGTCGGTGCCGAACACGAGGATACTCTCGATCCGCTTGTCGAACGACTTGAGAAAATTAGGAACGTCGGAAGACTTCAGCGCGACCATGAGGTCAGATCCCGCGGTCAGCCCGGGGTGGACAGGAAGGCTGCCAAGCGGCTGCGCATGTCGCTGGCGATGGTCTTAGCCGCCCGGTTCTCGGCGTCTTCGCGTGCACGCACGTTTGAGTATATATTCGTGTAGCGCTCGAAGCCGGCGCGCCCAAAGCTGGTACCTTCCAAAATCGTCTTCTTGTCGGACAGACGATAGAGTTTGAATTTCGCATCGAGATTGTAGATTTGGCTGGCAGCCTCACCGTCGGACCGCACCAGCGTCGACACCAACGATTCACGAATGGCAATGTCGAGGCGATACAACGGCTCGGCCGGTAGTGCGCCCCCGTTGTTCTCAAAGATGAGCTCATTGCGCAGTCTTTGACCGACCCGGCTCGGGATCGTTGCAATGTTGATCTGCGATAGCTTCGTGTTGACGTTTTCGCCGGTCGGGCCGGTTGCGTACAGAGGACGGAAGCCACCCGTCTCGCAGCCGGCGAGCGCAAAGCTCGCAAATATCGACGTTAATAGGGCACGCCGTCCCATCCCACCGATCGTGGGCTTATCCAAAGGCATACGCTGGTCAAACGACGACATTCACGATCCTCTGCGGCACAACGATCACCTTGCGGGCCGGTTTGCCTTCCATGGCCCGAACAACCGCCTCGAGGCAGAGGGCAGCGGCTTCGACCTCGGCGTTGGCGGCGGTACGGGCGATCGTCAGCTCGTCGCGTCGCTTACCGTTCACCTGTACGGCAATGGTGATCATATCGTCAACGAGAAGGGCCGGTTCGACAGCTGGCCAACGCTGATCGGCCAGCAAGGTGTTGTATCCAAGCCGCGCCCAGCACTCCTCGCCCAAATGTGGCATCATCGGGCCTATCATATGGACGAGAAATTCGGATGCTTCGCGCAGGACCCAAACATCCTCCGGGCCTGACTTAGGCAAGGCTGCCTGCAACGTGCTGGTGAACTCGTAGATCTGCGCCACAGCGACGTTGAATCGTAGGGCTTCGATGCTGATCGCGACCTTGTTGAGGGCCTTGTGCGCAGCTTTCCGGAGCTCCACCGCGTTTTCGCTTAGCGTCTCGGGACGCTTGGACTTTGGTGGCCCGATCTTCTGCGTCACGTCGTCGATGATCCGCCAGACGCGTTGGATGAACCGGCTCGCACCGGCGACGCCGGCTTCGGTCCAGATCACATCGCGATCGGGCGGGCTGTCAGAGAGGACAAACCAACGGGCGCAATCGGCGCCATAGCTCGCGATGATGTCGTCTGGATCAACCAGGTTCTTCTTCGACTTCGACATTTTTTCGATGGAGCCGATCTCGACTGGCGCCCCACTGTCCATCTCGAAGCCTTGGCGCGCTTCACCTTCGCCCTCGAAGCGTACTTCACCTGGCAGCAGCCAGTTGCCGTTGCGGCTCTTGTAGGTTTCGTGCGTGACCATGCCCTGGGTGAACAAACCGGCGAATGGCTCTTTCACCGATGACGGCATGTGCTTCGTCGCGATCATCGCGCGGGCAAAGAAGCGCGAATACAATAGATGCAGGATCGCGTGCTCGATGCCGCCGATATACTGGTCGACGGGCAACCAATACTTCGCAGCCTTGAGGTCCGTCGGCGTAGCTGCGTGAGGCGCCGTGAAGCGCGCGAAGTACCACGAA
>JANOOW010000419.1:0-3244 GCA_031421555.1 Hyphomicrobiaceae bacterium
GCGATGTTCAAAAACTCGCCGAACTGTGCTTCCCACACGACCAGCCGGCGGGGATCATCGAGGCTGATGCCGTACTCATAGCAAAGCACCGCGTGCTCGATCAGCGGCGTGTTGTGTACTTCGAGCGATCGCGCATCTTTGGCAGCAGCATTCAGCACCAGGTGCCGCGCACCCGTGTTCGCTTCATGCAACTGCCAATGGCGCTGGGTGAAAGCGCCGCGCAAACTATCCTGTCCACTGAAGCGCACCGGCACGCCAGCCGCCGTCAATGATGCGAGCGCCAGCGTTTCAGCCGCCGCCCAGGTGATACCCTCGCCGGTATCAATTGCGTGGCAGCGTTCGGCGAGGAACTTCGCGACCTTCGGATCCGGCGCAAAGCCTTCCGGAAGTTGCGTGATCAGGTTGCCGAGGCGCTGCAACTCCGCGATCGGCAATCCTGTGGCGACCGGCATCAGCATGTCCGCAACGGTGCCCGGCTTGAGACCGCTCCACACGCCCGCGAACCAATCGGCGCTGTTGACCGCGTATGATTTCGCCGCCTCGAATGCCAGCTTGAGTTCGGCCTCCATGGCTGCCGACGCTTCCGCCACGATAGCCGCGCCACCGTCGACCTTGGCCGCATAAAGCTCGTGCACCGGCGCCAGCGCATCTATCGCACGATACATTTCGGGTTGAGTGAATCGTGGCTCGTCGATCTCGTTGTGACCAGGACGGCGGTAGCACACGAGATCGATCACGATGTCGCTGGCAAATGTCGCGCGATAGTTGGCCGCCACTAGGGCGGCGCGATAGACAGCGTCCGGGTCGTCGCCGTTGACGTGCAGGATCGGCGCCTCGACCAACCTGGCGATATCCGTGCAGCCGTGCGCCGAGCGCGCGTCGGCCGGGTCCGTTGTAAAGCCGACCTGATTATTGATCACCACGTGGATCGTTCCACCCAGATCGAACGGCGCGAGCTTGGAGAGTTGGAACATCTCGGCCACCAGCCCCTGGCCGGCAAAACTCGCATCGGTGTGCAGCAGCAGCGGCAGCACGGCGTTGCGGCCTGCCTCATTCCGCATCGCCTGACGCGCGCGCACACGGCCCTGCGTGATGATCGGGATCAACTGTAGATGCGAAGGGTGCGCCGACACCGAGATGCGCAGGCGCTGACCCGCGATTTCGCGCTCGCCGGAATAGCCGAGGTGGTAGGAAACGTCCGACGATACGCCCAGTCCCTCAGGTACCGCAGGCTTGCCGATAATCCCGGCGACGAGTGGTGTCAGCGGCTTGCCGAAGACGTTGGCCAGCATGTTGAAGCGGCCCCGGTGCATGCCGCCAACAACGGCCTCTTCGACGCCGAGGCGGACGCTCTCGGTAAGGATCGTCTCGAGGATGAGATTGAACGTCTCGGCACCACCGATGCCGAACAATTTACCGCCGGGCAGGCGGCGCGCGAGTGCCGTTTCGAACGTTGCGGTTCGGCTGAGAAGCCTTAGGCATCGTTGTCGTTCGCCAACGCTCATTTCAACAGAGGCGCGGCTTTCAGCTTCGGCCGCGAACCATCGCCGGCGCGCACCATCCCGGATATGCGCGAAGTCCCAGCCGATCGAGCCGCAATAGGTTGCATGCATGCGTGCGACGAGGCTCGAGGTGCGATCGACGCCATACTGCAACGGATCCAGTTCCGCGATCGCCGCGGGCTTGGCCATGCCGAGCGGATCCAGCGCCGCTGCCAGAAATCCGCGTTGACGGTAGGCTTCGACGAGCGCCGCTTCGCCGTAGCCGCCGGGCGACGACCGAGGTTGCGATGAGGGTGTGCCGTTTGCCCCGTCTTCGAACATTGCCGCTAGCGCACCAGGATCGCCGGCGCCGAGAAAATCATCGTTTTGCTTTATCGGCCGGAATTGCTGGTTCATGGCGGCTCGTTGCGGTCCCTGCTTGCCCCGAAGCGTGATCGTGCTACCCGTTATGGCACAAAGCAATGACAAGGAAACCGACGGCGATGGCAGCCCCCTTAGCTCATTTACGCGTACTCGATCTGTCACGGGTGCTCGCCGGACCGTGGGCGTCTCAGTTCCTGGCCGACATGGGCGCCGAGGTGATCAAGATCGAGAAGCCGGGCGAGGGCGACGACACGCGTGGCTGGGGGCCGCCGTTCGTTCGCGAACCGTCCAAGGGCGATCCTGGAATGTCCGCCTACTTCCTGTGTGCCAACCGGGGCAAAAAGTCGGTCACCGTCGATATGGCCGCCGCTGAAGGTCAGGAGCTGATCCGCAAGCTGGCGGCAAAATCCGATGTCATGATCGAAAATTTCAAGGTCGGCGGCTTGGCCAAGTACGGCCTCGACTACGCGTCCATCAAGGCCATCAACCCTGGCATCGTCTATTGCTCCATCACCGGCTTCGGACAGACCGGTCCGTACGCATCCCGCGCCGGCTACGACTTCCTGGTGCAGGGCATGGGTGGCCTGATGAGCGTCACCGGTGAGCCCGATGGGGTGCCCGGCGGCGGGCCGGTAAAAGTCGGCGTCGCGATCTCGGACCAGGTCGCCGGCTTGAATGCCTTGGCCGGTATTCTCGCAGCATTGGTGCGCCGCGAGCGCACGGGTGAAGGCGATCACATCGACGTGGCGCTGCTCGATTCGACCGTGTCGAGTTTGATCAATCAGGCATCGACTCATTTGGTTGCTGGCACGGTTCCTGGCCGCATGGGCAACGCGCACCCAACCGTGGTGCCGTATCAGGCGTTTCCGACCGCCAGGGGCTACATCATATTGGCGATTGGCAACGATGGTCAATTTGCCCGTTTCTGCAAAGCCGCCAGCCTGCACGAGATGGGCGCCGATCCCCGCTATACGACCAACACGCAGCGCATCGTCAACCGCGCCACGCTCATTCCGCAGATTGCCGCGGCGTTGGCGACACGGACGGCCGACGAGTGGATCGCCATCTTCGAGCCGCTCGCGGTGCCTTGCGGTCCGATCAATACGATCGACCAGGTGTTCCAGGACCGCCAAGTGCGCGCACGCAACACGCGCCGGACGCTCGACCATGACGAAGTCGGTCCGTTGCCCGTCGTCGCCAACCCGGTCCGGATGGCCAGTCACGACACTACGGCGCCCAAGGCTCCACCGCTGCTTGGCGAAGATACGGAGGAGGTGTTGCGCGAGCTGCTCGGTTTGAGCGCGACAGAACTCGCCGGCTTGCGGTCAAAGAAGGTGGTGTAATGTGACGTGCGTTACCGCGGAAACCGCTGCGCGGTA
>JANOOW010000420.1:0-5948 GCA_031421555.1 Hyphomicrobiaceae bacterium
ATGGAGAACAAGGGCCTCAACATCTTCAACGATCGGCTGGTCCTGGCCACGCCTGAGACCGCGACCGATGCGGCGTACGAAGCGATCGAAGCTGTCATTGCACACGAGTACTTTCACAATTGGACCGGCAACAGGATTACCTGCCGCGACTGGTTCCAGCTCTGCCTCAAGGAGGGCCTGACGGTATTCCGCGATCAGGAATTCTCCGCTGACGAGCGCAGCCGGACCGCCCAGCGCATTCAGGATGTACGGCAACTGAAGGCCCGGCAATTCCCGGAGGATGCAGGGCCACTGGCGCATCCGGTGCGCCCCGAGAGCTACATCGAGATCAACAACTTCTACACCGCCACCGTCTACGAGAAAGGCGCTGAACTGTGCCGCATGCTGCAGACCATCCTGGGTACTGCCGGTTTTTCCCAAGGGCTCGACTTGTATTTCAAACGGCATGACGGGGACGCGGCGACAGTCGAAGATTTTTTGTGTTGCCTGAGCGATGCCACCGGCGTCGACCTCACTCAATTCAAACTCTGGTATTCCCAACCCGGCACACCCGAATTGGTCGCGAACTTCAGCTACGATGCAACACGCAAACGCGCCGAATTGACACTCGAACAGGTGATGCGCGCGGGCCTTGCCGACAACAAGAAGAAACCTTTTCACATTCCCGTTGCCCTTGGGCTTGTTGGACCTGACGGCAAAGATATGCCGATCGTGCTGGAAAACGGGACGCCTGTTACCGACGGGCTGATCGACTTGACCTAGAGAAACCAGACTTGGCGCTTCAAGGAACTACCGTCGCGGCCGGTTTTATCGCTGCTGCGCGGGTTTTCGGCACCCGTGAACCTAACCCTCAACCGGTCGGACGACGACCTGTCATTCCAGATGGCCCGGGATCCAGACCTCTATAATCGTTGGCAGGCCGGGCAAGACTATGCCCTGCGCGTGCTGATCGCCGCAGTCGAGTGCATCAAGCTTGGAAACCGGCCGCCCAAGGCTGAGAAGTTGATCGCAGCCCTGCAGCTATCGATTGCCGACGACAAGATCGAACCAGCGCTGAGGGCGCAGATGCTGACATTGCCGGGCGAGGCTGAAGTAGCACGAGCAATCGCGCGCGACATCGATCCAGCGGCAATTCACCTGGCCTGCCGGGGCCTGCGCCGCCAGGTGGGCACGGCACTCGCCGATCTGTTTACCGAAGCCTACGGGGGAATGGAAATAAAGGGCCCCTATTCTCCGGACGCGGAGAGTGCGGGCAAGCGGTCGCTGCGCAACGCGGCGCTCGCGCTGCTCACGGCGCGCGGACGGGCGGAAGACGTGGCGCGGGCAGCGGATCATTTTTCATCCGCACGCAACGCAACGGACGAAATCGATGCACTAGGAATTCTGACGAACGTGCGCGGACCGGAGCGCGGCAAAGCGCTCGACCGGTTCTACGACAAATGGAAGAACGATCATCTCGTGATCGACAACTGGTTCATGTTCCAGGCGTCGTCGTCGCTGCCGTCGTGCCTGGCGACCGTGAAGCGGTTGACGATGCACCCGCTGTTTCAGCCCAAAAACCCAAACAAGCTGCGCGGTCTGATCGGCGTGTTTGCAGCCAATCCAGTGAACTTCAACCGGCCCGATGGCGCAGGTTATGAATTTGTCGCGGAAAAGGTATTGGAGATTGACGATTTCAACCCGCAAGTTGCATCGCGAATACTAACGTCATTCCGCAGTTGGCGCAGCCTGGAGCCCAACCGTCGAAAACTGGCCCGCAAGGCGCTCAACCGCATTGCAAAGTCCAGGAAACTTTCAAGAGACGTGCACGAGATCGTCACACGGATGCTCGAGGGCTGACGGTAACACCAACATCCGTATTCGGATGGTTGCAGAGGGCATTTAAACTCTCTCGACACCCGAATCGAATTCTAGTGAAGTGATCACAGCGATTCGACTGCGTAACGTCCGGTCGCGGGGCAAGGGCACTTTCAAAAATTTGGGCTGGAGATGAGAATGGCGTGGACTACGTCCGCCGCTAGCTGGAAAGCCGTGGCAGAACGCCGTTGGGTCACACTGCGATCAAGCCTTCTGATGGCGCATTTGGCGTTCCTGGGATTACTTTGGCACGACCGCTCGGCCTCGGCATCAACCGCAGCGCCGGATAGCGCTTCAGCGGAAATGGCGTTTTCGGCTCTCGACCCCGTAGCGTTCGCAATTCTGAGCGGCATCATCCTTGCGCTGGTTCCCAGGCTCCCCGCATTCTCATTCCCAGCGCTCCCGATGCGCTCGCGGCCTCAGGCTGCAAACGCTGAGCCAACACCGGCCAGCCCGCCCGAAATCCTGATAATCCAAGCCGCAATTCCAGCGCGCGCGAGTACCAATGTTCTGCCCGATGATGCGTATGTCGGCTTGATGTCCCGCCTGCATCACGATCTGCGCACACCACTGAATGCAATGATGGGGTTTGCCGACTTGATGCGAGCCGAAGCATTCGGTCCGCTCGGCAACGATCGCTACCGCGCCTATGCCGCGCACATGCAAACCTGCGGCCACGAGCTCCTCGAAGCGACCGAGATCACGCTGACGATGACGACGCTGCTCGCCCGTCCCAACCATCAAGACATCGGCACCCGGCCACTTGCCGGCGTTATCAACGAAGCTTGGAGCGGATCCTTGCACGCTCGTGGCGGCAGAGACCTCCTGTGCCTCACTGTCGATCTGCCGGCCGGCCTCGCTGTCAGAGGCGACATCGCCGCGATTAACCGCGGCTTGGTTTCACTGCTCAGCGCGGCAATCGCGCGTTCAAGCGGGAATGGTGCTGTCAACGTAACCGCGAGCAGCTTTCACGGCCGGATCATCACGTCGATTTCGGTGCAGGCTTTGTCCGGGAGAGAGGTCGCGACAACCGGGTGCCGGCCAGTCACGAGTGCCTACCCGGCGATCGAAGCATTGCAGACGACGGTTTCACGTTTCCTATTCAGCCTGCAGGGTATCGAGCTTGTCGAGACGCTCGATGTGAGCGGAAAGTGGACCGCCTCCGTGTCGCTGGAAGCCGCCGCACAATCGGATCTGTTCGAGCAAGGCCTGCCGGTTGCGGAAAACAAGAGCAGCGCCATTCATGAACGAGGCTACCCGGCAGGCTTCTTGGCAGGCGGCTCCTTGTCGGCGTCGTTATCGGCCTGACCGGCTGCACCCGGACGGCGCGACTCACGCCACTTGATGAATCCGGCTCGTTCTTCGGCCGTCATACGGCCCGCCAGGTCCGCCGCCAGTTGTACTACAGTCTGCCGGAGTTTTGTTTCCGCCGCCTGTGCGCGGGCCTCTGCGGCGAGGAACGCCTCCCGATCGAAAGGTTCTTGCCGGAACGCCAGCGCTGCCTCACGACGGGCCGAACGCAAGTCCCTGCGCAGCGGGCGAACGGCCATCATCGGGCGATCGCTTGGCAGCGCCTGGCGGATGGCCTGACGCCGCTCGTCGGGGAGGGTTGCGGTGTAGGCCAGCATATTGCCGACCATGCCGCCGCCGCCTCCCGCCGCACCGTATCTCCATGGCCAAAACGAGCGCGCGACGACGCCCACGACGAACAGATTTATCGCTAGCGACGCAACAAGCAAAACCCACGCCCATCGTGGCAGGCGACGGCGTGGCCCGGTTGCGGCAACGGCACTTCTCATAATACGTCCTCATCCTGAAGACCGCCATCTTCGACACTGGATAATGCCAGCTGATCGCCAATAAAGCTCAAGCCAATAAAGTCTGCCACGTCGTGGAACACCGGGGTCGTCGTGACAGCAGGGCCAATCGATATTCCCAGCAACAAGGATGCCGCCAGTAAAGCACCTGCCGCCCAGCCGATGCGCGGCTCGCGGGTCCGCGCGACCAGCCCTAGCGAACCCAGCCCCGGCGTGCCGCCAGCCGCCGAAATCTTGGATGGCCGAATATCGTTCCGCGAGGATGCAACGATACGGTTCGCCAAGCTCGCCACGCGCGCCGGATCTACCGGTATGGGCGTTGCTAGCACGCGATCGAGCGCCCGGGCTTCGGCCAATCTGTCACGCGCATCCGCGCCCGCCGGCGTATCCGAGCGAAGGAGCGCTTCCGCTGTCTCCCGGCGCCCGGCAGGCCAACGGGCGGATACGCTGCCATAGGCATCGACCAGCTGCTGAAATGCAGCCGCACCGCCGTCAGCGGTCATTCGATCGTCATCCCGGTTCATCGGCATCGACTTACAGCCTTCATGATTTCAATCTTCCAGCAACTGCCGCCAATCGGCCTGCAGCTCCGCCTTCAACGCCCGCCGCGCCCTCGAGAGTAAGCTCTCGACTGCCTCGTCGGACACACCCAGTGCACGGCCTACCTCGATCTGACTAAGACCTTCGTAATGGAACAGCGTTAGTGCCAACCTCTGCCGGTCCGGCAAGCCCCTCAGCGCTACTCCGACCCGCTTGCCCAGTTCAGCAGACGTTAGACCGGTCAACTGGTCAGCATCCTCGACTTGCTCGGGAACTTCGCCGGTGACATCCGTGCGGCGCCCGGAGCGCATACGGTCGATGCTTAAGTTCGACGCGACACGCCGCAGCCACGCGCCGATACCGGCAGGACCGATCTCCAGTCCCTTCGACTGACGCCACAGCCGCAGCATGACCTCCTGTGCTATGTCCTCGGCCTCTGCCTCATCCCGCAATATGCGACGCGCAACGCTCAAAACCGAACTCAAATGCCGGTCGACGAGTTGCCGGAATGCCAGCTGATCGCCGGATCCCATGCGCTGCACCAGCATTTTATCGCCAGCGTCGTCATCGGCCACCGTGTTTGCTGCCCCCCGGCCAGATTTTTCGACCAACATCTGCGACCTGACCGGCTTTTGCTATCGTCCTCGAGCGTTACGCCAGATCCCGGCTAGGCACAGCTACTGACTCTACGTCCGCCACCGGGAAACGAGCATAACCCCACCTTTCCGTCGCGATCAAACGACGAGAGATTCGAACCGGTCGAGAACCGCAGTCTGGGTCTGCTTCAAGTAAGCCTCCAAGGCTGCGAAAGTTGGCACATCGGCGACCCTGGACAGCAACTGTTTGAGACCTTCAGGGGCTGCAACCGGGTCGAAACGGCCCTCGAAACACAGCCGAAGGATTTGCGTCAAATCCGCTAGCAGCTGCGAGGCAGGCTGCAGAATATCGGCATCAGTTGGCGATAGGACTCCTACTGCTTCGGCCTGGATGAACACGTCGGCGGTGCATGTCGCAAGGATCGACGGATGCTCGACGGCGTGAACCAGTTGCAGATACTGCGCGATGAACTCCAGGTCCACAAGGCCGCCGCGAACTTGCTTCAGGTCCCAGATATCCCCGGTCCCCTTTTCGGCGGCGATCATGTCGCGCATCTTCCGGACGTCCGACGCGATCTTCTGGCGGTCGCGGGGTCTGACGAGTGTAGCGCAAATAGCGGATTGGACTTTTTGCCGAATCTGCAAATGTCCGGTGATCAGCCGCGCACGCGTCAGCGCCATGTGCTCCCAGGTCCAGGCATCATGAGCCTGGTAGGCGACAAAGCTTGCGAGTTGTGTCGCGACCGGCCCCTTTTGACCGGACGGACGCAGGCGCATATCGACATCGTAAAGGCGGCCTTCGGGCGTGGGAGCCGACAGTGCGCTGATGATCCGCTGGGTCAACCGGGCGTAGTATTGGCTGACCGGCAACGGCTTTGCGCCATCCGATTGCTCGGCGGCCGCTGCGTAATCGTAGACGACGATAAGATCGAGATCGGAGGCGGCGGTCATTTCCGCACCACCGAGCTTGCCCATGGCGACGATCGCAGCGCCACCACCTTCGACGCGGCCGTGCGTTTTCTCGAAGTCGGCCTCGACCGCTGACTGCAGTCCCTCTATCAACTCCTCCGCAAGCATTGAGTAGGCACCGCCCGCTTCCGCCGCCCGAATGCTTCCAGCAAGAACCCGAACGCCGACG
>JANOOW010000421.1:0-2631 GCA_031421555.1 Hyphomicrobiaceae bacterium
AGCCCGCGACGGCATCCGTTGTGCCGACCGCGACAAGCACCGGGCAATGAATGCCAGCGAGGTCGCTGGCAGCAACCGGTTCGCGGATCGCGCGGATGCAGGCTGCGAGCGCGAGACGATCGCTTTTTGTCTGATCGGCGAAAAGCCGGAAGGTGCGCGCGTTGGCGTCCGTTACGTCGTCGATGCTGGGCGCTTCCAGTGCCGCGGCGATCTCCTCCGCGCCTCGCAAACCACGCACCATGTTGATGCCCATGCCGGCAAAGATCGCAGTACGCACGCGCGACGGGTGCCGCAGCGCGAGCAGCGCCGTGATCTTCGCACCCATCGAGTAACCCATCACGTGGGCCTGCGCGATCGACAGATGATCTAGCAACGCGCGCGCATCCCCGGCAATAAGCGGCAGGCGGTAGTCATCGGTCGCATAGAGCATCTGGCTTTGCCCATGCCCGCGATTATCGAGCGCGACGACGCGATAGCCTTCCCGGTTGAGGTGCGCAACCCATCCCGTGTCGACCCAATTCACCCGCAAGCTCGACGCAAAGCCGTGGATCAGCAGGATCGGGATCGCGTTTTCCGCATCCGTATCCGGCCGCTCATCGATGTAAGCGATCTCAACGCCGTTGGAGAAAAAGGTAGGCAAGTTCGCGCTCGCTTGATGTTTGTGTGAAAGACGGGGCCTGCCACGTGCCACCGACATGGACGTGGGAGATCTGTTTCTCGCACGGTATCGTGGGGCGGAATAGCGAAAGCGTATTCCGCCGCGACATCATCGGTCTTGCGGCGCAGTCGCCGCCGGTTGGCGTAGGATTGCGACGGAAGCAGTTACCGGTCGCAAAGGTCACTCCAAAATAGAAGGCAGTACCGCAGATCAATGACTGTCCCCGTAGGTGGCCCCGCAGGTAGGGTACCACCCTTTGGATCGTCACAAGAAGTTATTGAGACTTCTTGGCTTCTGCAAGAGAACGCTCAGCAGCCTCACGCGCCCTGCGCTCTTCAGCAAACTGTGCGTTTGCTCCTGTTGCTGCACTATCGGCAGCATCTTTCGCACTCTGCAGTTGCCCGATTTGATCGCGTGCGGTCTTGAGCGCGGCCTCAGCGGCATCCTTCGCACTTTGCAGTTGCCCAGCCTGATCCCGTGCAGTCTTGAGCGCGGCCTCAGCAGCATCCTTCGCACTTTGCAGCTGCCCGGCCTGATCCCGTGCAGTCTTGAGCGCGGTCTCAGCATTGGCCTGCGCAGCTAGGGCCTGGCTCTTTCGCTGTATCTCGTTGTTCAAATTACTATTCTGGGAGAATGCAAACACCCCGAGCGCGATCGCTATACCAACTAAGATAAATGTGATGGTTGACCGGTTCATCGGCTAACTCTGCGGTTTGAGATTCTCTTCGCAATCAGACGTCTGAGGCCACCAATCAATGGGACGACCTGCTATCGTCAAGTGTGCGTTAGGCTGTCGTAGTCCAAACGATAGTTTACCGAAGCGAACTCGACAACCGGCAATCTTGTAGACAGTCAGCCTGCTGACTGTAAACTGGCAATATAACTCGAAGACAATGTTCCGGGTCGGTACCGTCCCCGTAGGTACTCGTTATCGTAGGGCGGAATAGCGAAGCGTATTCCGCCGCGACATCAGCGGTCGTGCGGTGCAAACACGCGTTCCGCTATTGCACCCTACGAGCCGGCAACCGTCACCACCTCATCAATTCGCGACGAAGCAGTAGAACAGTCCGTTGCCGCCGGTTTTCTTGAGAGCGTCCGGGCTGCAGCCGGCGCTGCCGTGCGACGAGTTCCACGACGTCATGTGGCGGGTGACTTTGAGGCCAGTGCGATCGTGATGACCGACGATCGCGGAGCCGTCGCCGTTCTTGCTCCAGTTGCCGCACGTGGTGTCGCCACCAGCGGTGGAGTACATCCCGTTCGGGTCCGAGCCGGTCAGAACGTCGTGCATGTTGACGGCATCGCCCCGGCCCATGACCGGCTCACCTTATTCCGTGAGGACGGTTGCTTTCGTCAGATTATTTTTGTCGGAGTGCAGGTCGTCTAGCGTCGCGGCGACGCCTCGCCCTTGATGTTCTTCCAAGGGCCCTTGCCGATGCGCTCACGGGCATTCACACCGGCCTCGCCACCGGGGGGCGCCGTCGTGCTGAGATACGCTTTCCAAGCGGTCGATGTGGAGCCTGCGGCTTTGGCAAGCGTTGCGCAATGTGCATCCGCACCTTCAAGCCCGCCGAGATTGGCGCCGTCGCCCTTGCCCGCCGACGTGACGAAGAACGACATATCGGCAGCAGATTGTGCGTGTGAGGTAAACGTCATGCCGAAAAATGCCAAGGCGGCGCATGAGGCGATGCGGGCAGCGTTCGCGCGACGCGAGTTCTGGTGCATGGGTATCCTCCGTTTGCTTGTTTTTATTTACACAGTCAACGTCGCACCAAAATGGCCCGCCGCGCCAGCAAATTTCGCACCGCCAACTGACCAATTCGCGAAACAGCAGCCGGCCTGCAACAAAAATAAATGGGCAGCCGGGCAGCCCTCGATTCCCCCCAAAACAAATGAAAACGGGAGCACGCTGCGGTGCAGCAAGCTCCCGTTCTCACCCATGCCTTACCGGGTCACGGACTTTTCGAACTGGCGCA
>JANOOW010000422.1:0-10593 GCA_031421555.1 Hyphomicrobiaceae bacterium
GCCACTTCGGTGTCGAAGGCGGGATCGCTCAACGCGCCGCGATTGAGCGATCCGCGCGTTTCGAGTGCCATCGTCAGGCGGTCGATTCCGGCGCGCTGCTGTGCGTTGATCTGCATCGCCTCGACCAGCGCCCGCTGCGTACGCTGGGCTTCGTCGGCGATCGCTGCGACCTCGCGATCGCGCTGGAACAGTAGCTTCTTGGCTTCGATCAGGCGCTGCTCGACTCGCGGCAAACGATCGGCGATCGTATGCTCTAAAACGTTGCGGGCGTTCTGTGCAGCTTCAAGATCCGATTTCGCCTGCGCAACTTCGCCATTCAGCGTGTTGATGATGCCATCACGCCGGCTCACTTCGACCAGCTGCCGCGCAGATCCGAACTTGAATTGCTCGAGTTGCTGCTCGAGCCGGTGAACGCGCAACGCGTTTTCCGCGCGCATACGGTCCTTGTCAGCCTTCAATTCCTGCTCGGTTACCGGCAGCGATGCGCGAACGCGGGCCGTGGTAAGGCGCACGGTGCGCGCCCGGTAGGCTGGCGTCAGCAACACCACTAGAAGGCTCGCGACGAGGAAGCCGAGGCCGACAAGAAGGGCGGTCTGGATCGATATCAAGCGGCAGGTTCCCGACTCAGATCAGCAATCGTCACGCGTCAGCTTATCAGACCCGTTGCCCTGCCGCGCCAATTTTTGTCAATCGGCAAGCAGTTGGTAAAGCCGACGGGGATCCCAAAACGTCCGCTGCGGCCGTCACTCGATCTCAGACTTGGACTAGCTTAGATATCAGAAGGGATTCCAGGTTGGTGAACGGGTATACTTCAAATATCCGACGTTGGCACCGAGCCTCAGACCAATGCCCGAGCGAATGGGCGCCAAAACCACATCGCCGTACTTCTGGAACTGCACGCTCACTCCGCCGACCAGGTAGGCCGCACCCTGGACGCCGCCAAAACGATTATAAATTTCAGAGGGATCGCGCATATTGTAGACCAGCACCATGGTCTTGGAGCCTTCGCCGCCGAAGTCGTAGCCGAGCGACGGGCCCTGCCAGTACACCTTGTGTGTTCCCGCGTCCTTCGTGTGCAGACGGCCTTCGCCGTATCGCAAGCCGGCGATGAATGCACCGCCGGCATCTTCACCTAGTACGTAGCCGTTCGGCCGGCCGGCCTTCTGGAACGCATACTCGATAGCGCTGGCAAGGCCGCGGCTGACCGAGCCAAAGAATCCGTGACCAGCCTCGGCGATCTCGTTCTTGGAGTAATAGCCGCCGGCAGGGCGGCCATACTCCCGTTGCGGCTCGCCATAGGCAGGCGGCGGCGGGGCTGGTCCGTTGTCGAATTCGGGATCTTCTTCACGGACGACCGGCGGCGTGTATGTCTGACCGTAACCGCCCGATGAGGATGGCCGATAAACCTCGCTGCTCGCCGGACCATAAGACCCCGAACCGCCTGCGGAGGCTGGCGGACGGTAAGCGTCGCTGGCGGCAGGGCCCTGTGCCCGGCGCGGACCGGCGGGAGCAGTGTAGCCGCCCTGATTGGACTGCGGTGAAGGCGCGTAGACATCGCTGCCGCGCGGCTGGCCATAGCTACCGCCTTGATAGGGTGCGGGCGCGGGAGCGCGCTGTGGCGCCTGACTATCCGCGTCTTCTTCGGCGCTGTAACGCGGCTGACCCGGGGGTTGCGAGCGATCCCAAGGTGCTGGCTGCTGAGCCGCGGCGCCAAATCCGCTCAACAAAGCAAGTCCGCCTAGGAGGAGAGCGGCAAAACTGCGGTGTACGTGTCTCACAGCCATGTCACAGTCCCGTTTTGCCCGGGGCGCCGGCGACCGCGAAAGCGCAGCCGTGCGCCGGTAATCTTTCGATAACCATTCGCCTAAATGTATTACTAAAGTGTGGCTAAATCGCCGCCGCCTCACGTCAATTGCGTGATCAATTCCGGCCGTCCCCAAGCAATAAAATCTGGATTCCTGAATTGCTTATCGACTTTGCCGTAAGCCAGCTCGACGCCATCGAAAAGTGTGACGGCGCCGCCCGCGGCCTTTAAGATCGCGTGCCCGGCCGCGGTATCCCACTCATAAATCGAGCCGAATCGCGGGTAGAGGTCAGCATCGCCGCGCGCGACCAGACAGAATTTCAACGACGAACCGATGTTGCGCCGCTCCTTGACCTTGCAGCGCAACAGGAATGCCTCGGCCTCGGCTGTGCCGTGTGCGCGGCTCGCCACGGCCGCCAGATTGTTCAAGTCTGGAGTCCGGGTGAACAGGCGCGTCAGGCTGATTTCATCGAACCGGCTGACCGCCGCATCCGCCTTGACCACGGCTTCGATCGCCACCGATGGACCCAGCGCCGCGAACAATCGTCCGGTCGCTGGGGCGTACACCACACCGAAGGTCGGCCGGCCTCGCTCGATCAGCGCAATGTTGACGGTAAAATCCGGGTTGCCGGAGATGAACGATTTCGTGCCGTCCAAGGGGTCCACGAGGAAAAACGTATCGCCGATCTCGGGTATGTAACCACCGGCCGCTGCTTCTTCGGCCACCACCGGAATGCCCGGCGCGGCAACAGCGAGCGCGTCGTGGATGATCGCTTCCGCCTCCTGATCGGCGATCGTCACCGGAGACGCATCGTCCTTGCGCAACACTGCAATGCCGGATTTGAAATACTTGAGCTCCAGCCGGCCAGCAGCCAGCACCGCCGGTAGCAGACGATCGGCGAGCGCCTTGAAGTCGTACCCAGAGGTCGGCATTTACGACTGGTCTCCTCTCCGATAGCGCGGCAGCAATGACGCATGCCGCGCTCAAAGTGACTGCGGCATCGTCGCCGGCTTCGCTGGACGCTTGGCAACAACCGCCCGGCGCATGTATCACGATAACTGATTTGCGGTGTGGGACAGATCAAGTTTGCCAGCGTCAACGCAGCCTCGCGTCTTGGCAATTCTCTTTCACGACCATTTCCGATCGTTACCGGTCGCAATTTGAAACACGAGGCAGCTATGACACCTTCCGCCCAGATTTCCGATCTCGAATTCGCCGCGTTGATTTCGAGCAAGATATGCCACGACGTGATCGGTCCGGTCGGTGCCATCTACAATGGCCTCGAAATCCTCGACGAAGACGACAACGTCGATGCTCAGAATTACGCTTTGACCGTAATTCGCAACGTCACGCAACAGGCATCGGCGCGCCTGCAGTTCGCCCGCTTCGCGTTCGGCGCCGCAGGATCGGCCGGTGCGCAGATCGACCTGGCGACCGCCGAGCAGATCTCGCGCGGCTTGTTGATCGCCGGTAAACACAAGCTCACCTGGACGGGCCTATCGGGCTATGCCGCGAAAGATCGCGTCAAGTTGCTGCTCAACCTGATCGCCAGCGCGGTCACCGTGCTGCCGCGCGGTGGCGACATCGAAGTCATGATCACGGGGACGACTGACCAACCGATGTTCGTTATCCGATGCCGCGGAACGGGTGCGCGTCCGCCGCAATATCTGACCGAGTTCGTCCTGGGCGCCGAGCCGCCGCAACTCGATGCGATGACCGTTCAGGCCTACTACACCTGGCGCTTGGCGGCATCGTCCGGCATGCGGCTGGAGATTCTGAGGGACGGTGCGGACATCCTGCTAGCCGCCGGCGCTGCCTGAACATCGCGGCGATTTTTGCCACAGGTGTCAACGGGCGGTTAACACTTGTCCGGCAAGCTAACAGCGATCTTCGGTTAGGGCCGGCGTCGATGCACGGCGTCCTCAAGTACATGCGGGTGGTCTATGCTCTGTTGGCTCATCGTCGACGATTCGGATGTCATTCGCAAAGTTGCCCGCCGCGTCCTCGAAGACATGAACTACTTGGTGCTCGAGGCGAACAGCGGTGCTGCCGCCCTTGAACAGTGCGCAAAAGCGATGCCGGAAATCATTCTGCTCGATTGGCACATGCCCGGCATGAGCGGGCACGAGTTCCTGGCGCAATTCCAAACCATTCAGTCGGATCGCAAACCGACGATTGTCTACTGCACGACCGAAAACGACCCGGCCGACCTGCGGCGCGCGTTCGCCGGCGGCGCGGAGGCGTTCCTGATGAAGCCATTCGACCGGGCAAGCCTTAAAGCCAAGATCAGCGAAGTGCTGCTTTTGGCGGCATGATACCGGGAGGAAGCATGACGCCGCCTTCGGCGCTCCTCCGCTGGGTCCCGGATAACCGACGCTGCGCTTACGGCTTCCGGGATGACGGCTGTGTAGGTACCGCTCGAGCAACAAGCAAAATGTAAATCCGGCCAACAACACCCCACCACCTCGTCATCCCGGCCAAGGGAGGCGTGCATACGCCGACCGCGAGCCGGGACCCAGCATGAGAAGTGCCACAGGCTCGTTCACTTTCGGCTTCCGGGATGACGACCGCTTGATCAGCGCCGCGACGCAAGTGTCACGCCGGTCAAGATCAAACCCAGCCCGATGATGTGGAAAACGCCGATCGTTTCGCCTAGCAGCATCGTCGACAGCAGCGCACCGTAAAGTGGCACCAGATGCAAAAACACGCCGGCCCGTGCCGCGCCGATCTGCTCGATCGCCCGTGACCAGCAGGCATAGGCGATGGCGCTGGTACAGATGCCCGCGTACAGAACCGACAGCAACGTTGGCCAATCAGCCGCCAGCGGTTCCCCGTCGAAGTGTTCCCACACCGCCAGCGGAACGTTGCCCAGCGCCGACACCAGCGACAACACCGTCATGAAGGTCAGCCAATGCACATTCGGCTTCAGCCTGAGGCACGCGCTATAGACGGCGAACAGCGCCATGTTGGTGATGAGGAGCACATCGCCGAAGTTGAACTGCAGTGTGAGTAATGCGGCCGGATCACCTTTTCCCACGATGACGATGACGCCACCCAGCGACGTCAGAATTCCGAGGATCTGCAACGGCCGCACGGCATCGCGAAAGATCAAGCCTGCCGCGATCACGATGAAGGCCGGCACCGTTGAATTGAGCACGGCGGCATTGAGAGCGACGGTGTATTGCAGGGCGATGAACTGCAGCGTGCCGAATAGCCCGCCACCCGCCATCGCCAGCAACACCATGGTCCAAGGCTTGGCTTTGAGGAATTCCCAGTCGCGGCGCACGTGCGGCAGCGCGAACGGCAGCAGCACGGCCGCCGACAGCAGCCACCGCGCGAGCGACAGCCCACCGGGCGGCACGATGCCAGCGATCGCACGGCCGACGATGTGGTTGCCCGCCCAACACAGGGGCGCGATGCACAGCAGCAGATAGGGGCTCGTTACGACGGCCCGCGCGGCGCGGCTGAGCATGGAACGATGGGGCCTTGATTGAAGCGTAATCCAGTCATAGCGATGCGGCGGTGAAAGCGCGAGCATCAATCGCGCCAGCGCTAGCCCTCCTCCTATGCAGTTGCTATGAGAGGCCATGAAGCGCGCGTGCAGCGTTGGATTTGCGCGGGGAAACGCACCTTAAGTGCTCAAAGTCGAAAAATTAGCGATCGCGGGTATGCCGCTGCTCTCGTTCGAGGTGGCGGCAGGTGAATGCTTGGCCATCGAAGGACCATCGGGCGCGGGCAAGACCCGTATTCTGCGCGCCCTTGCAGACCTCGACCCGGCCGGCGGCTACGTCTTCTTTGAGGGCGGCGAGCGTGCCGAAGTCAGCGCGAGCGAATGGCGCCGCCAGGTGCGCTATGTCTCGGCGGAACCGAGCTGGTGGGCCGAGACACCGCTTCAGCACGTCCCTCGTCAGCCCGAGCGCGCGCGGTTCGAGCGGCTGGCAGCATCGCTCGGCATCGCCCATGAAGCGCTCGATCGCCCCATCGCACAGCTTTCGACCGGCGAACGCCTGCGCCTAGGGCTGGCACGCGCGCTCGCCGACGAGCCGCGCGTCGTCCTGCTCGATGAACCGACCGGCGCGCTCGATCCCGCGGCATCGGCACTGGTCGAGGAGCTGATCCGTTTCCTAGTGCTGGCCGGCCGTTCGGTCGTCCTCGTGAGCCACGACGGGGCGCAAGTCCGCCGCCTCGCGCACAAGCAGCTGCAGCTAGGCGCGCCGCGCGATGCGCCACCAGTCGCGCCGGCCGAAAGCGTCGCCCACTTGGCCGTAGACCCGCGCCTCACCGGCCTTGCCGAACGCTGGGACAGGCAGCCATGACCTATCACCCGCTGAGCTTGTTCGAACTTGCGATTGCCGGTCTATTGCTGATCGCCAACGCTGGCCTGTCGTACGGCTTCCGGCTTGGTCTGGAGAGAACACTGCTGATCTCAGCCGTCCGCATGGCATTGCAGCTGGGCGCCGTCGGTTTCGTTCTCAAATTCGTATTCGAGCAGGGCTCCTCCGCACTCACGGCGCTGTTCGCGCTGGTCATGATCACGGTTGCAAGCTGGGAAGCTCTGTCGCGCCAGCGCTATCAGATCGGCAGCGGCTGGCAGCACTGGGGGCTTGGCACCGCTGCGTTGTTGTTCTGCGGGCTGACGGGTACGCTGTACGCGGTCATCCTGATCATCAATACCGATCCCTGGTGGAGCCCCCGCATTTTTCTGCCGATCCTGGGCATGGTGCTCGGCAACGCACTGACCGGCGTCAGCCTTGTGCTCGATACGTTGACGACCGCGACGCGGCGCGAGCGGACCGCCATCGAAGCGAAGCTTGCGCTCGGGTCGACGCGATTCGAGGCCATGCATGATCCGCTCGCCAATGCGCTCCGCACCGCGATGATGCCGATCATCAACGCCATGGCAGCCGCTGGCGTCGTGTCATTACCCGGCATGATGACGGGACAGATCCTAGCCGGTGCCGATCCGGTCGAGGCGGCGAAATACCAGATCATGATCCTGTGCGTGATCTCCGGCACCACCGCCCTCGGGATCTTGGCAGCTGGCGCCGGCGGCGTTTGGCTGCTCACCGATAGCCGTCATCGCCTGCGCGTCGAGCGGCTGATCGAGGTCGCCTGATCCGGATCGAGTTGTGTAAGTCCGTAGGCTGCGGCACGATAAGCGAACGGATTTCATCGCCGGAGTTCAGCCCAATGACAAAGTCCCCCATTCGCATCGATAACGCCCGGGTTATCAAGAGCCCGACCGGCTCCACGCTGTCGGCGAAGAGCTGGCTCACGGAAGCGCCCCTGCGTATGCTGATGAATAACCTCGATCCCGGCGTCGCGGAGAAGCCCGGCGAGTTGGTAGTCTACGGCGGCATCGGCCGGGCCGCACGCGACTGGGACAGCTTCGACCGGATCGTGTCCTCGCTGCGCAAGCTCGAGGGCGATGAAACCCTCCTGGTGCAGTCCGGCAAACCAGTCGGCGTGTTCCGCACTCATGCCGATGCACCGCGCGTGCTGATCGCCAATTCCAACCTGGTGCCGCACTGGGGAACCTGGGCGCACTTCCACGAGCTCGATCGCAAGGGCCTGATGATGTACGGTCAGATGACGGCCGGCTCGTGGATCTACATCGGCACGCAGGGCATCGTGCAAGGTACCTACGAAACATTCGTGGAAGTTGGCCGCCGTCACTACGGCGGATCGCTCGCGGGCAGATGGATCCTGACCGCCGGGCTTGGCGGTATGGGCGGCGCACAGCCGCTCGCCGCGACGATGGCCGGTGCATCGCTGCTTGCCGTCGAGTGCCAGCCGAGCCGCATCGAGATGCGCCTGAAGACCGGTTACGTCGACTGCCAGGCAAAGGACCTCGACGAGGCACTAGCGATCATCGACAAGAGTTGCCGCGAGCGCAAACCGCTCTCGGTCGCCGTGCTCGGCAATGCCGCCGATGTCTTGCCCGAACTGCTGCGGCGTGGCGTCAAGCCCGACGTTGTCACCGACCAAACCTCGGCGCACGATCCGATCAATGGCTACCTGCCGAAAGGCTGGACGTTGGCGCAGTGGGAAGACAAGCGCGCGAGCGACCCCAAAGCAGTCGAAATTGCGTCGCGTGCATCCATGGTCGAGCACGTGCAGGCGATGCTCGAGTTCCACCGCATGGGCGTGCCGACGCTCGACTACGGCAACAACATCCGGCAGGTGGCCAAGGAGGAGGGCGTCGCCGACGCGTTCGATTTTCCCGGCTTCGTGCCAGCCTACATCCGGCCGCTGTTCTGCCGCGGTGTCGGACCGTTCCGCTGGGCCGCGCTGTCCGGCAATCCGGAGGATATCTATAAGACCGACGCCAAGGTCAAGGAGCTGATGCCGCACGACAAGCATCTGCACAACTGGCTCGACATGGCGCGTAAGCGTATCCACTTCCAAGGTTTGCCAGCGCGGATCTGCTGGGTCGGCCTCGGCGATCGCCACCGGCTCGGTCTCGCCTTCAACGAGATGGTGGCTTCGGGCGAGCTGGACGCGCCCATCGTCATCGGCCGCGACCATCTGGACTCGGGCTCCGTCGCCTCACCGAACCGCGAGACCGAGGCAATGAAGGACGGCTCCGATGCCGTGTCGGACTGGCCGCTGCTGAATGCGCTTTTGAACTGCGCATCGGGCGCGACGTGGGTATCGATCCATCACGGCGGCGGCGTCGGCATCGGCTATTCGCAGCACGCCGGCATGGTCGTTGTCGCCGACGGCACGCCGGATGCCGCCCGCCGCCTCGAACGCGTGTTGTGGAACGATCCGGCGACCGGCGTCATGCGCCACGCCGATGCGGGATACGAGGACGCGATCAGATGCGCGGGCGAACAAGGTCTGAACTTGCCCAGCCTCTCGATCTAAGGGAGCGCCGTGGCCCACTTCGCATTCGTCTGTCCGCCACTGGCCGGACACCTCAACCCGATGCTGGCGATCGGCGGAGCGCTCACCGCCCGTGGTCATCGCGTGACCTTCTTCTGCGAGGTGGACGCGGCTGAGGCAATCAAAAAAGCAGGGTCTAAATTTTCTCCCGTTGGCGAGACATCGCATCCGGCCGGCACGCTGGCTATATCTTCGCGAAAGATGGCGCGCGTGAGCGGTCTGCTCGGCATCTTCTCGATCATCGAGGACATGGCCCGCACGACCGATATGCTCTGCACCGAACTGCCGGCGGCCTTCAAGCAGCATCGGGTCGATGCAGTCGTGTGCGACCAACTGGAGGCGGCCGGCGGCTTGGTCGCGGCCCACCTTGCCTTGCCCTTCGTGTCGGTCGCCAACGCCCTCCTCATCGACCGCGACAAGGCTGTGCCGCCGTACTTTTCGCCTTGGCTGCCTGACGGCTCCTCCTGGGCGCGCCAACGCAACAAGGGCGCGGAAGACGTCAGCGACCTGATGATGTTTCGTCACGCCCGCGTGGTCGAGCGGCATGCGCGCGGCTTCGGATTGGGCCGCCGCCGCACCTGCAACGACTGCCTCTCGCCGTCCCTCGAAATCAGCCAGATCGTCCGCGGTTTCGATTTTCCCCGCGCCAACCCGCCAGCGCAACTGCAGTACACGGGCCCGATCCGGCGCGATGCCGCGGATGCCACGCTGCCGTTCGACCTGCCGACGGCCAAGCCGCTGGTATTCGCTTCCTGCGGCACGCTGTTCGGTGGCCGCTTCGATCTGTTCGAGAAGGTCGCAATGGCTTGCCGCGATCTCGGCGCCGCGTTGATCATCGCCCATGGCGGCCGCCTCGCGCCCGATCAAGTGGCGCACCTCGAGCGTAGCGCCACCGTCACAGCCTTCGTGCCTCAGCGCATCGTTCTCGAACACGCGGATGCCTGCATCACGCACGCCGGCATGAATACGATGATGGACACGCTCGCTGCCGGTGTGCCCGCGCTGGCGCTGCCGATCGCGTTCGATCAACCCGGAGTGGCGGCCCGACTGGTCGCATCAGGCGCCGGTGAACGGGTCATGCCACAACGGGCAACGGTCAAGGCTTTGCGTGAAGCTCTGCACCGCATCCTATCGGTGCCCTCGTACCGTCTATGCGCGCAGGAACTTGCGCTGGAGATTTCAGCCGCCGGTGGCGTCGAGCGCGCAGCTGCTCTCATCGAGGATTCGCTTGTATCGGCTTAGAGCTTGGCGTGTTTCGACGTATTGTTTCCCGCGCGGCGGCGCTCGCGCAACAAGCGGGTCAGCTTCTTTGGCGGCGGCGCATATAAGAACCCGAACGAGACGCCGTTTTCGGGACCGTCAACGGCGTGGTGCAAACGGTGCGCTTGCACGAGGCGCTTGAGATAGCCCTGCCGCGGCACCCAACGGAACGGCCAACGGCCGTGGGTGAGCCCATCGTGAACGACGAAATACATGCAGCCGTAGACCGTCATGCCAATGCCGACCCAGTACAACCAGTCGTAACCAGGCCGGGCCATCAGGATGATCGATATCGCGATCAATGCGAACAACACGGCGAAGAGGTCGTTTTTCTCCAGTTTGTGTTCATGATGCACGTGGTGCGACTTGTGCCATCCCCATGCCCATTTGTGCATGACGTACTTGTGTACCGCCCATGCAATGGCTTCCATTGCGAAGCACGTCGCAGACACGATCCCTACGTTCAGTAGAATGTCCATTTTCGCACCGGAAACACTTCACGCCCGGTTTTTGAACGCGGCGCTCGACAATCTGGATCCCTATCGTGCGTGCACGTGATACCGCGAGTGTGATTTGCGATTTTGCGGAGACAGTCTACTGAGGTGGCAACACTGGAACTTTGGAGTGCAAGCCATTGACC
>JANOOW010000423.1:0-3112 GCA_031421555.1 Hyphomicrobiaceae bacterium
GACCGCGATCTCTACCACCACCACCGCCGGGGGAACGTGCCACGGATTAGTCCTTTCAGTTCAGAAGTCCAGGCCGCCCTCACGAGCGGCGTCGGCGAGCGCTTTGACGCGGCCATGATAGATGTATTGGCCGCGATCGAACACGACCTGCTTGATACCAGCTTTCGATGCCCGCTCGGCGACGAGCTTACCGACTGCTGTTGCGGCCGCCGTATCGGCACCCGTTTTCAGACTTGTCCGCAAATCCTTTTCCAGGCTGGATGCGGCAGCAACGGTACGTCCGTCGCGGTCGTCGATCACCTGGGCATAGATGTGCTTCGAAGAACGATGCACGGACAGACGCGGACGGCCATTCGCAACCTGCTTGAGGTTGCGACGGACCTTCGACCTACGCCGTTCCATCTTTGTGTTATGCGCGCTCATGACACTGTTGGTCCTTACTTCTTCTTGCCTTCCTTGCGGAAGATAAATTCGCCCTTATGGCGGATGCCCTTGCCTTGATATGGCTCCGGCGGACGGTAACTGCGGATGTCGGCTGCGACCTGGCCGACGAGTTGTTTGTCGGTCCCGGTTACCGTGATGATTTCCTGCTTCGCGCCGGCAACCTTGACCTCGACGCCAGCTGGCACCGGATGGACAACGTCGTGGCTGAAGCCGATCTGCAGCTGCAGCTGGTCCTTGGCCTTCATCGACGCGCGGTAACCGACGCCCTGAATCTCGAGAGTCCGGGTGTAGCCTTCGGTCGTACCGGCCACCAAGTTGGCAATCATGGTGCGGGACATACCCCACATGGCGCGCGCCTTCTTGGTATCGTCACGCGGCTGCACCGAGATGCCGTCAGCCGTCATCTCGACCTTGATCACACTTGGTGCCGTGAAGGACAACTCGCCCTTCGGCCCGTTCATCTTCACCGTCTGGCCGTCGACAGTCGCCGTCACCTTGGACGGAACTGGAACCGGCTTCTTACCGATGCGCGACATTGAAATACCTTTTGTGTCCGACCGCGTGCCTGTGCCCGTCCGGTCTTCAAAAATCAGCTTAGAAGATGTTGCAGAGAACTTCGCCACCGACGTTCTCTTCCCGGGCTTTCCAGTCCGGCAAGACGCCTTTGGGGGTGGACACGATCGCCACGCCCAAGCCGTTCGCAACGGTCGGAAGATCCTTGACCGGAGTATAAACGCGGCGGCCGGGCTTCGAAATCCGCTCGATCTCGCGAATCGCAGGCTGGCCGTTGTTATACTTCAGCTCGATCTCGAACTCGGGGTTTGCACCCTTCAGCTCGATGCGGGAATAGTCGCGGATATAGCCTTCGTCCTTCAACACGTCCAGTACGCGAGCGCGAAGAGTGGAAGCCGGCGTCGATACTTTCGGGCGCTTGCGCATCTGCGCATTGCGAATCCGGGTGAGCATATCGCCAAGTGGATCGTTGATTGCCATGGGTGCCTCTTACCAGCTCGCTTTTGTCATGCCAGGAATCAAGCCTTGCGAGGCGAGTTCCCTGAGCTGATTGCGGGACAAACGCAGCTTACGATGGAAGCCGCGGGCACGGCCCGTGAGTTCGCAACGATTGCGAATGCGTACCTTGGACGAGTTGCGAGGCATCTCGGCAAGCTTCATCTGGGCGGCGAAACGCTCCTCGCGGGGCTTCGCACGGTCCATGATGATATCCTTCAACCGCTTCCGCTTGCCGGCCTTCTGGGCAACAAGCCTACGACGGTAGTTGTTCTTTTCGACTGAACTGGTCTTCGCCATCAAATCCTCCAAAGGCCTTTCGGGCCGTATCGAACGGGCCGAGGTCCCTCAGCTGCGGAAAGGAAAATTGAAACCGCGAAGGAGCTCGCGCGCTTCATCGTCTGAACGGGCACTGGTGCAGACGATCACGTCCATGCCCCAGATCTCGTCCACCTTGTCATAGTCGATTTCCGGAAACACGATATGCTCTTTCAGGCCGAGGGCATAATTGCCGCGTCCATCGAAGCTCTTCGGGTTCAAACCGCGGAAGTCTTTGACTCGCGGCAGCGCGATCGTGACCAGGCGGTCGAGGAATTCGTACATCCGGTCGCCGCGCAAGGTAACCTTGGCGCCGATCGTCATGCCCTCGCGGACCTTGTAGACGGCGATCGCCTTGCGTGCCCGTGTCTGGATCGGCTTCTGACCCGAGATCAGCGCCAGATCGACGGTCGCGTTGTCGACCTTCTTGCGATCGTTGACAGCTTCGCCGATGCCCATGTTGAGCACGATCTTCTCGAGCCGCGGCACTTGCATGACGTTGCCGTAGCCGAACTTCTCGGTCATCAGCGCGCGCACCTTGGCTTCATACAAAGCCTTCATGCGCGGTTTATAATCCTTCGGACGCGCGAACGAACGCTTTTCGCCCGATGGCGCCGCAGACTTCACGGCCTTCGGCGCCTTGGCGACCTTCTTGCCGCCCTGCGGGCTGGGGGCGCCGCCTTGCGGCTTGCCACCCTTCTTCGATTTGTCGTTATCAGCCATGACTTACTTCCTATCCGGGATGACTTCGCCCGAGCGCTTGGCGAACCGCGTCTTGGTGCCATCCTCGAGGAAACGGAAGCCGACGCGCGTCGCCTTGCCGTCCTTTGGATCTTCGATGGCAAGGTTGGACAGATTGATCGGTCCTTCCTTGGAGATGATGCCACCCTCGGTATTCTGAGCGGTCTGCTTGGTATGCCGGCGCACCATGTTGACGCCACGGACGAGAGCACGGCCCTCTGTCGGCATGACGGCGATCACTTCGCCCTGCTTACCCTTGTCGCGACCAGCCAACACGATGACCTTGTCGCCTTTTTTTATTTTAGCCGATGCCATCAGAGCACCTCCGGAGCGAGCGAGACGATCTTCATCTGGTTCTTGACGCGCAGCTCGCGGGTGACCGGTCCGAAGATGCGGGTGCCGACCGGCTCGCCCTGGGCGTTGATCAGAACGGCGGCGTTGCGGTCAAACCGGATCAACGAACCATCGGGACGGCGCACACCCTTGGCGGTGCGGACGACGACGGCCTTCATGACCTGGCCCTTCTTGACGCGGCCGCGCGGGATCGCATCCTTGACGGACACGACGATGATGTCGCCCACCGAGGCGTACTTGCGGTGCG
>JANOOW010000424.1:0-1663 GCA_031421555.1 Hyphomicrobiaceae bacterium
ATGCATTGTCGCGCGCTTCGGATCGTCCGCTCGCAGCCTTCCAATCGATACTGGACTTTGGCTGCGGCTGCGGGCGGCTTGCACGCCTTTTTGCCGGTCATCCGGGCCAGGTGCAGGGCTGCGATATCGACGCGCGCCACGTCAACTGGATCAATGACAATCTGCGCTTCATGCGGGCCAAAGTTTCCCGTGTGGTGCCGCCTATACCGTTTGCGAACGACGAGTTTGACGCGGTCATCTCGATATCGATATTCACCCACATGACCGAAGCCAGTCAGGATAGTTTTCTCGCTGAATTGCATCGGGTGTGCCGACCCGAGGGCCGACTTTTCCTGACTGTTCATGGGGAACGGGCGCTACAGCGAGCGCTTGACGAGCCACGCATCCGGGCGATGCTCGATATGGCGGAGCAACCGTTTCAACAGGCGCGCGCGGCCTTCATGGACGACAAGCACGGATTTGTTTTGCAGCACGGCCATCTGACGACAACGGTCGCTGGAACCAGTCAAAATGGAGGTTCGGGAAAGGCAGTGGATGAGCCGTTTGAGTACGGCATCTCGTTTACGCCGGAGTCCTATATTCGCAAGCACTGGGCCAAGTGGTTTGAAGTGCTGGACTATCGGGTGGGCGGAATTCACGATTTTCAGGACATTGTTGTATTGCGACCGATCAAGCGCTGAAAGCAACACTGGATGCGTCGACGATTGTGTAGACATTGAAAATACTCTTCGCACTCCACCAGTTCTTCCCGGAAACGCGAAGTGGTACGGAAGTTCTGGCGCTAAATTGCGCGCGGGTGCTTCGGCATTGCGGTCACGAAGTGAGGTTTCTCGCGGCTTCCCTGCAAACAACAAGCGCCGACGATGCTCTGATCGATACCCAGTGCTACGATGGTTTTTCTATCGATCGGATCATCTTTTCTGCGGATGCGTCATCCGAATCAACGAACGCAAACGCCAACGATCCGCTAGCGGTTGACCTGTTCGAGCGCGTAGTTGCGCAGTTCAGACCGGACGTCGTGCACTTCTTTCACTTCATGCGGATCACCATGTCGCCGTTGGCAGTCTGTCGGAAATTGAAAATTCCAGTGGTAATGACCCCCACCGATTTTTGGTTGCTGTGCCCGGCCGTCCAATTGCGTGATCCGGTGGAGGGCAATTTTTGCCCTGGGCCGTCGCGCAATTCCGCCAACTGTATCCGTCATTTCGCCGTCGAAAGCGTGCCGCGCCGACTGCGCGGCCTCGCCGCAGCTATGCCGCTGCCCGCCTATGTCACGGCGGTCGCTGCTCTTCGTCTCCTGCCCGCATTGCCATCACAGGCGTTGCGGCGATCTGTCGCGCTGGCGAATCGACCGCAGCTGATTCGTCGACTGATCGAACAGGTCGACCATTTTTTTGCGCCAACGCGACACATGCAGCGCATGCTCGGGGGACTAGGAGTGGCACAGGCGAAGGTTTCGCTGACCCCTTTCGGCATCCCGCTGCCCGCTAGTCGGCACAAGGCGACTCGGATTCGTAGTCGCCAATCGCCTCTGTGCATTGGTTTTATCGGGACACTTGCCGAGCACAAGGGGGCGAAAGTGTTGCTTGCAGCAGTTCGCAGGCTCCCGGACGCCGACCTGAGAGTCGACCTGTACGGCAACGTTGCCGACTATCCGGCCTAC
>JANOOW010000425.1:0-3952 GCA_031421555.1 Hyphomicrobiaceae bacterium
CCCCGAGGTTTGTGTGCGGCACCTGACAGCCATCGCGTAGGAGAGGTTGGCGTTCCGCCGCATCTATGGTCAGATAGCCAGCCTAATTGCTCGAATTTCAAACTGAGAGGTCGACTATGCGCTATGAAGCGCCTGAAACGCTCGATGCAGCCGTTGCGCTGTTGACGGCCGCCACTGGTGATGCACGCTTGCTTGCCGGCGGCACGGACCTGCTTGTGCAGATGAAGACCGACATGATCGATCCCGGCTTGGTCGTCGATCTGAAACGCATCGCCGAAATGCGCGTCATAACGAAGGAAGCCGGCGGCTTCGTCATCGGCGCTGCTGTGTCCGGCGCGGAACTCAAAGAGCATCCTGAGCTCAAGAAGCATTGGCCGGGCATCGTTGAAGCCGCGAACTTGATCGGCTCGACCCAAATCCAGGGTCGCGCCACACTCGGCGGCAATCTGTGTAACGCCTCACCTGCCGCCGACAGCGTGCCCGCGCTGATCGCGGCCGGCGCGACCGTGTCGATCCACGGCCCAGCTGGACGCCGCGAATTGGCAGTGGAAGACGTGGTGCTCGCACCGCGCAAGACGGCGCTCGCCAAGGGTGAGTTCGTGGTGTCGTTCCACGTGCCTTTGCGAGCGAAGGGTATGGGTGACGCATACCTGCGCTTCATCCCGCGCACGGAGATGGACATCGCGGTTGTTGGCGCCGGCATCGGCCTGACGACCGACGCTTCGGGCGGGATTACCTCCGCCCGCATCGGACTCGGCGCCGTCGCCGCACGTCCGCTGTATGTGAAAGCGGCGGGCGATGCGCTCGTCGGCTCCAAGCTTGACGCCGGTGCGCTCGACAAGATGGTGGCCGCCGTCCGCGCCGCCTGCAAGCCGATCGACGACAAGCGCGGCACCATCGATTTCCGCATCAAGGTCGCGGGTGTGATTGCACGCCGCGCCACCATCATTGCTTACGAACGCGCGAGGACCTGACAACCAATGGCAAAACATCACGTTTCTTTCACCGTCAACGGTGATCCGACCGAAATTCTCTGCGAGACCAACGCGACGCTGCTCGACATTCTGCGCGATGAACTCGAACTCACCGGCACCAAGGAAGGCTGCTCCACCGGCGACTGCGGCGCGTGCTCTGTCACCGTCGATGACCGTCTCGTGTGCTCGTGCCTTATGCTCGGCGTCGAGTTGAATGGCAAATCTGTGGGCACCATCGAGGGCTTGGCCAAGGGCGACAAGCTGCATCCGCTGCAGCAGAAGTTCCTGGAGCATCACGCGCTTCAGTGTGGCATCTGCACGCCGGGCTTCCTCGTCGCCTCGAAGGCACTGCTCGAAAAGCATCCGAACCCCACCGAGACCGAAGTCCGGTATTGGCTGGCTGGAAACCTTTGCCGCTGCACCGGCTACGACAAGATCGTTCGCGCCGTAATGGATGCAGCCGCCGAAATGCGAGGATCATGACACCATGCAAGAGACCGTCAAGAAGCTCAAGCCTGAACCCGAATACAAGATCATCGGCACGCGGCCCATCAGGCCGGATGGCGTAGACAAAGTCACCGGGCGCGCGCGTTTCGGTGCGGACTACAACCTTCCCGGCCAGTTGACGGGCCACATCCTGCGCTCGCCGCATCCGCATGCCATCATCAAGTCGATCGACACGTCGGCGGCGATGGCGTTGCCCGGCGTGAAGGCTGTCGTTACGCGCGACGACTTCAAGGATCAGGCGTCGGAGTTTGTACCGGCGGGCGAAATGCTGATCAACTATCGCGACGTCGTGCGCAACGTGATGGCACGCGAACGGGCGCTGTACGAAGGTCATGCGATTGCAGCCGTCGCCGCGATCTCACCGGCAGTGGCAAAGGCCGCGCTCAAATTGATCAAGGTCGACTACGAGATCCTCCCGCACGTACTCGACGTGGACGAGGCGATGGCACCGGGCGCGCCGATCCTGCATCCGGGCATGATCACCGCCGGCGTCGAACCTGCACCGACGACCGAATCGAACGTTGCCAAGCGCGTCGAGTTCACGCTCGGCGATGTTGTGAAGGGTTTCGCCGCCGCCGACGTCATCGTCGAACGTTCATTCGAAACCAAGCCCGTGCATCAAGGCTATATCGAGCCGCACGCTTGTCTTGCCACCGTCTCTGAAGATGGCCAAGCCGATCTGTGGGTTTCGACCCAGGGCCATTGGATCGTGCGCGCTCACTGCGCCCGTTTGCTCGGCATGGACGTTTCGAAGATCCGCGTCACCGCGACCGAGATTGGTGGCGGTTTCGGCGGCAAGACCGTGGTTTATCTCGAACCGGTCGCGTTGGCGCTCGCCGCCAAGTCGGGCAAGCCGGTGAAGATGGTGATGAGCCGCGAGGATGTGTTCCGCGCGTCTGGTCCAACCTCCGGCGCCAAGATGCGCATCAAGGTCGGCGCCAAGAACGACGGCACGATCACTGCCGCCGAAGGTGAATTGAAGTACCTGGCGGGCGCATTCCAAGGCTCGCCGGTTGGCCCCGGCGCGATGTGTGCCTTCGCGCCCTACGATCTGGAAAACGTGAGTGTCGTAGGCTACGACGTGGTGTCGAACCGGCCCAAGGTCGCGGCCTATCGCGCGCCCGGTGGGCCGATCTCCGGTTACGCTGTCGAAAGCGTCATCGACGAGCTTGCGCGCAAGTTGAAGCTCGACCCGATCGAGTTCCGTCTGAAGAACGCCGCCAAGGAAGGCACCAAAGCTGCCTACGGCCCCAAGTTTGGTCCGGTCGGCCTCGTCGAATCGCTGCAGGCGGCGAAAGCGCTCGACCAGTGGAAGACGCCGCTCAAAGCCAACCAGGGACGCGGCATCGCGGCCGGCTTCTGGTTCAACATCGGCGGCGAGACCACCGTATCACTCGCCCTCAACGAGGACGGCACGCTGGTGCTGATGGCCGGCACGCCCGACATCGGCGGCCTGCGCGCGTCGCTGTGCATGATGGCGGCGGAAGAACTTGGCGTCGACATGAACGCGATCCGGGTGACGATCGCCGACACCCAGTCGCTCGGCTACAACTTCCTGACCGGTGGCAGCCGCTCGACGTTCTCCAGCGGCATGGCGGTGGTCGAAGCCAGCCGTTCGATCGTCAAGCAAGCGTGCGAACGCGCGGCCAAGCTGTGGGAATTGCCAACTGACGCGGTGGAATATGTCGACGGCGCCGTTCGGCCCGCCGGCGCCAACGCCGGTAAGCATCCGCCGATGACGCTCAAGCAGGTGGCTGCGATGGCTGGCAAGACCGGCGGTCCGATCGTCGGCTCGTCGTCGATCAACGCGACCGGTGCGGCGCCGAGCTTCGGCGTTCACGTCTGCGATCTCGAAATCGATCCGGACACCGGCAAGGCGACGATCCTTCGCTACACCGTCATCCAGGATGCCGGCCGGGCGATCCATCCAGCCTACGTCGAAGGTCAGTACCAGGGCGGCGCCGTGCAAGGCATCGGCTGGGCACTGAACGAGGAGTACATCTACGGCGCCGACGGCAAGATGCAGAACGCTGGCTTCCTCGACTATCGCATCCCGGTCGCTTCCGACCTGCCGATGATCGACACGGTGATCGTCGAAGTCGCCAACCCGCGCCACCCCTACGGTGTGCGTGGTGTCGGCGAAACGCCGATCGTGCCGCCGATGGGTGCGATCGCGAATGCCATAGCCGATGCGACCGGCTTGCGGTTCTCGAGCCTGCCTATGTCGCCGCCGCGCGTGTTGGCTGCGATCGACGCGGCCAAGGCTGCCGGTGACAAGTCGCTCAAGCTGAAGTTCGCTTGAGGAGCACAGCATGGCGCAGGTAACCCTTATCGGTAATCTGCGCCAATTCACCGGCGGCGTCACCGAACTGACGATCGATGCGGCGACCGTGCAGCAGCTGTTCCGCAAACTCGGGCAGCTGCATCCAGCGCTCGCCCCGCACCTCGAAGCCGCCGGGCAGGTTCTTGAG
>JANOOW010000426.1:0-3953 GCA_031421555.1 Hyphomicrobiaceae bacterium
CAAACCTTCGAGCGCCGCGTGGCGCAGCAACTCGCCGTTATCGGAGCGCAGCCGCGCGTTGATGCGGATGTTGTGCGGTTCGCTCTCGCGATCGAGATGCCACGACCACCCATCGCCCAGGACCAGACACTTGTGAACCGGCAGGTCGGCCGGCGACATCGGCATGCCATGCTCTTCGATGTAGGCGGGCGACGCGACGACGATCTGGCGATCCGAAGCCAGGCGCTTTGCGATCAACGCGCTGTCGGTGAGTACACCGCTGCGGATCGCGATGTCATAACCTTCCTCCTGCAGATTGACCACGCGGTCGGTGACGTCAACCTGAACTTCGATATCGGGGAAGAAGCGGGCAAAGTCGCAGATCGCGGGCGCAACGAACCGCCGGCTGAGACTCGCGGGCGCTGAGATCTTCAACCTGCCTTTCGGGTTGGTAACGTTATCGCCAACTGCTGCGCGCGCAAGATCAAGTTCATCCAGCATCCGGTGGGCGTGAACAAGGAACGTTGCACCTTCGTGTGTGATCCGGATCGAACGTGTGGTCCGGTCGAAAAGCCGCGCGTTCAGCTCCTCTTCGAGGGCTTGCAGGCGTTTCGATATAGTGCCCGGGGTCAATCCGAGTTCAATTCCCACTGCAGACAAATTCTGCACTGCGGCCACGCGGGCAAAAATGCGCAGGTCCTGAATATCCATGCAAAAGCGCTTCCCAAGTCTGTCGTGCTTTCCCTCGGCAGGCAGACTTTTCAAACTGTTGTCTATTCTGCGTGCTCCTACATCGAAACGGCAATTACTCGATTATGTTCCTGAACTGGAGCGACCAGGAGATCAAGTTAACGATTTGTAGTACAGATTTGTCGCGGTCTGGCGAACAAACGAAAACCCCTGCTATGCAACGGAATTCTCGCTACTTCGTTCTGTCAGCGCCGAGCCACTAGCACCATATAGGGCTTTCGACTGTGCGTCAGAAGCGGCGAAGTAGCCGTTCGATGTAATCCAGTTCCAATGCCGGCCGGGCCTGTTCGCCGAGGCGGCGGCGCAACTCTTCGAGGATTTCCCGCGCGCTTTGCATTTCGATTTCGTCGGGGACCTTCGGCCCGTTCGAGCTGTCGGCGCCATCGGTGCGCTGCGGGCGGCCGAGCGGATCGAGCGGTGCATCGCCGGCCGGACCCTGACCGAAGCGCGGCTGACCATTGCGCCGCATCTGCTGCGCCATCGACTGCGCACCCTGCCGCAGTTGTTCCAGCGCCCGGCCTTGCTCCCGGGCGGCACCGTCGAGGTCGCCCTGCTGGAGCAAGCGCTCGGCGTTTTCCATCGATTCACGCGCGCCATCGAACTGGCCGGGCGCTGGCATACCATTCTGCGCTAGACCCTGCTGCAAGCGTCCCAGCCGGTCACGCAGCTCACCTTGGCGCTGCCCGAGTCCCTGGCCTTGCTGGCCCTGGCCTTGCTGCCCCTGACCTTGCTGACCCTGACCCTGACCCTGTTGACCGCCTTGGCCCTGCTGGCCTTTCTGACCTTGCTGGCCGCGTTGACCCTGTTGCCCGCGCTGCCCTTGCTGGCCACGCTGCCCCTGTTGGCCTTGTTGCCCTTGTTGGCCTTGTTGCCCTTGTTGGCCCTGCTGCCCTTGCTGGCCCTGCTGGCCCTGCTCGCCCTGCTCACCGTTGCGGTTCTGCTCGCCAAACGTTTCATCCTGCAAACGCTGCTGCTTGCCGATGATGTCGCCCATCTCGTTCAGCATCTGCATGGCTTGCTGATTGCCTTGCTGCTGCTGTCCTTGCGCCATGCGGCCCGATTGCAAAGACTCCAGCATATCACGCAGCTGGCTCAGCATATCCTGCGCCTGATCGCGCGAGCCCTGGCGTGCCATGTTTTCCAGATTATTGAGCATCTGGTTCAGATCTTCCTGCCGCAAGACCTGGTTCTGATTGCCATCGATCGGCGGACTGTTCTCCGCCTGCTTCTGCATCTGCTCCATGAACTCGGCCAGCGCCTGCCGCAACTCTTGCATCAGGCGTTTGATCTCTTCGTCGTTGGCGCCATTTTCGAGCGCCTTCGAAAGTTGATCCTGGGCATCGCGCAGGCGGCGTTCGGCCGCAGTGAGTGAACCGCCATCCTCCAACCGCAACGCTACATGCCACAGCTGATCGACGACGGACTTCAGGCCCACCCGCGTGCGATCATTCTCGAGCCGGTGATAGGCGCTGCGCAGGCCAAGGAAGGCGACGCGATCGTTGAAGTATCCATCCGGCTCGATCGACAACGCATCGATCGCCTTCAACACTTGCCCGCGCCAACGCGGATCCTCGATCAACTTGCGGCGCTGTTCGACGATCGCCCGTGCCAGCGGCTTGGTGAACCGCCGCTGCGGTAGCGTCATGTCGATCGTTTTGGACTTACCGGCGTTGCCGGCGTGATCCTTGGCGATCAGCGTCATGCGCACTTTCGAGCCGGCCCAAAGGTGGGAGCCGGTGTCGTGGTGGCTCGACGCTTCCGTCTCCTTCGCGGTCGTGCGTGGGATGCGCAGCGTCAGCACCGGCGGCCGGGTGAGGGGAGGGCGCGGACCCTTGAGCGCGGTGCCTTCGCGGGCCCAAGCGGTGCGCGGATCTTGCGAAGCGGTCGCTTGACGCTCGAAGCGGGCTTCTGCACTCGCAATGCCGTAGTCGTCCTGCATCTTGTAGGTGAGCTTCATCGATCCGCGCTGCGTGCGCTCGGGATCTTTCGACAGCGTAATTTTCGGCGCGAGGTCGGGGATGACGGTGAAGGCCCAGCGTGCCAACTCCGAGCCGCCGCTGAGCACGCGCACGACGCCCGACGTCCGCAGCTCGAGACGTGCCTCGGCAGCGTCGGAGGCGGCAGCAGATGCGGTGCCGGCCGCGTTGGTTTCGGTTTTCGACTTGGCATCGCCGGCAGGCTTCGGTGGTGCTGGCTGCCCGACGATCTCCAGCGAAATGTCCTTGATGCCGAGCCCGCTCGACCTGACGATCAGCAAACTCTTGTCCGGGATCTCGATCGTCTTGCCGTCGGCGGCGGGAATGATCGTCCCCCCACGCGCACCGTCGGCGAGCAGGATCGGCGGCCGCGCGGTGTAGGCCGGCGGCGTGACCCAGGCGTCGAGCCGCGCATCGGCGGCCTTCACGCTCGGACCAAGCCGAAAGGCAGATGCGAGACGGTCGCGCAAGCTATCGCCGGTCAATAAAGCCAGCAACGCAACGCCGAGCAGGAGGAGGGTTCTCAACGCCCACGGATCGTGACGGTCGGCGCGTGGCTCCGGACGTCCGACGCGCATGCGATCGAGCAGCTTGGCGAGGCGCGACCGGTGCGCCGCCCACAACTCGCTCGTCGCCGGATCGCTGCCCGGTGCCGACAGCGTATCCTCGTACGACGTTGCCGGCCGGTGCGGCACGCCCGACTTCGCTTCGATGCGGCGGACGACTTCGTCGCGCGCCGGCGCCTGCACGCGCGCGGCATAGACGATGGCGGCCAGCGTCAACGCGCCGAACACCGCGAGCCCGAGCTTATGCAGCGTGTCGCCGGCATACGTCCAACCGCCCGCGAGTGAGATAATCAGAAACAGCGCAATGACTGCGATCAGCAGCCACAGCCGGGGCCAGAGACGTTCGAACGTCAGGCTCCAAGTGCCGAGCCGGACCTTGCGCTCGAAAGCCGCGGCGATGGGTGATGGCGCGTCGGCGCGCACAGGATTTTTCTGATCGACCATGAACTATCCTAACACGGAGACGGGGGCCGGATACAACTCCCACGTGCCGGGTATTTCAAACCGCATTTGCCGCATCCGTCCGCTGGAATAGGGCGAAAACGCGGCGGACGGGGCTGAACCTAAGTTGGGTCGCCGTGCCCGATATATCAACCGCCGCCGTGGTGGTTTGGTTGCGGTGGATCTTCGGGGACAGTCACCGATCGGCTGACTTCTCCCGGCAATCACGATCTCGCAGATC
>JANOOW010000427.1:0-7667 GCA_031421555.1 Hyphomicrobiaceae bacterium
GTCGTCGCCGGTTCGGGGTCGGAATTGGCGGCACTTATTCCGGGCGCCGAAACGCTCGACATTACCGGCCGGGACCACATGCGCGCCGTTGGCGATCGCGTCTACAAGGATGGCGTGGTGGACTTTTTGCAGCGGCGCGGGTGAGGAACATAACGATGAGCGACCACAGCATTTTCAAGCTCGGCGACTTCAAACTGCAGCGGGGCATCACATTGCCAGGCGCTTTCCTCGCCTACAAAACCTACGGCTCGCTCAACGCCGGCAAATCGAACGTCATCCTTTATCCGACCTCGTATGGCGCGCAGCACACCGACACGGAATGGCTGATCGGCGCCGGCCGCGTGCTCGATCCCACCAAGTGGTTCATCGTCATTCCGAACATGCTCGGCAACGGGCTGTCGTCGTCGCCGAGCAACATGGCCGAGCCGTTCGGCCTGGGGCGCAATCCCGTGTTCACCCATTGGGACAATGTGCATGCGCAGCGCCGCTTGCTACGGGAAGTGTTCGGCGTGGACAAGCTGGCGCTCGCCTACGGCTGGTCGATGGGCGGTCAGCAGGCGTTGCACTGGGGTGCGATTTTTCCCGGGCAGGTCGCTCGCATCTGTGCCGTGTGCACGTCGGCGCGAACGTCTGTGCACAACAAAGTTTTCATCGATGGCGTGCGCGCGACACTGACCGCCGATCCGGCGTGGCAAGAGGGTCGCTTCGTCGAGCGGCCGATCCGCGGTTTGCGCGCCATGGGTCGTGTCTACGCAGGCTGGGCGATGAGCCAGGCGTTCTATCGCGAGAAGCTGTATGAGACGATCGGGTTTGCCTCGCTCGAGGATTATCTCGTGCGCTCGTGGGAGGGCAACTTCATGCGCCGCCACGGCGAAGATCTGCTGTCGATGCTGGCAACCTGGACGCAGTCGGACATCAGCGACAATACGATCTATCGCGGCGATATCGACAAGGCGCTGGGGGCAATTCCGGCGAAGTCGATCATCATGCCTTCGATGACCGACCTCTATTTCACGGTCGATGATTCACGGATCGAAACCGCGAAGATGCCGAACGCCGAGCTTCGCCCCATTCAGTCGATCTGGGGTCATCGCGCCGGCAATCCAGCGCAGTACGAGCCCGACGAGGCGGTATTGAGGACCGCCGTCGCCGAGCTGCTGGCTGCTTGATATCGCTTACGTTGCGTTGGCGACGTTGCTGCCGGTGTTCTTCTTTATCAGCCAGCCGGTGGCCACGACTGATATCGCCCCGATGACTTCGAAGCAGCGGACCATCATCGACTGCGATATAGGTACGATTTCCCGCAGCTGAGCCAAGGCTGGTTGAAGAACCGGCTCCTGAGCAATCAGCTCACCTGCAATCCAGCCAAGTAGTGCTGCTCCCGCCCAAACGAGTAGGGGAAAGCGGTGCAGCAGCCCAATGATCAACGTCGAACCGAAGATGACGAGTGGAATCGAGATCAACAGGCCGACGATTACCAACGTCTGGTCGCCACCGGCCGCCGCGGCGATCGCCAGCACGTTGTCGAGGCTCATCACGACGTCGGCGATGGCGACGATGCGCACCGCTTCCCATAAGGTCGATCCGCCAGCGACGGCGTCCTCGTCGGCTTCTTCCGACAGCAACAGCTTGACGGCAATCCAGAACAGGAGAAGTCCGCCCCCGAGTTTCAGGAAGTTGACGTCGAGAAGGCTCTGGACGACGACGGTAAATATGATGCGCAGAACGATCGCGGCTCCGGCGCCGAGCGCAATGCCTACGGCGCGCTGTTTGGGGGGCAGTGACCGGCAGGCAAGAGCAATCACCACGGCGTTATCGCCGGAAAGCACAATGTTGATACCGATGATTTTCAAAAGTGCAGCAACGGACGCGCCATTGCTGCCGAAGACCGCGGCAATCCAAGACAACATCTGTTCGGAATTGCCGCTACCGTCCGCCAACACTTGCATCAACATGCCGGGATATCCTCTCTTAGCCAGTGTCCGGCAGCGCTTTGCCCGCGGGATTGACGTCCTACGGAAGGCTGTCCCCGCCGACAAGTGCCGCCAGCGAAAAATGCTACGCTTCGAAATTGGTGTCTCCAGGCCTCCACTAGCCTGTGCAAGTGCCTTGGTATATGGCATACCAGTGGAACTACCTAGTTCTGTTCGAACTGTATTCAACGAGGGCGCCGGTCACGGGTAAGCCCGTTCAGTTAGGGGCGAGGCGCTACGGATATGAACGAGCACGTGCGGGCGCAAGTTTTGGAAGCGAAGGCTCAGAAGGCGATCCACCCCGGCGAAGGTCGCCGCAAGGGCTTGATGACGCCAAAGGGGCGCGTTCTCGAACTCTCGGAAATTGCGCGCTTCAATGCCATTATCGGCGATCGTCAGCCCGAGCGCCCACTCCTGATCGAGTACCTGCATCTCATTCAAGATGCCGAGAAGTGTCTGCCCGCCGGTCTGCTGCACGCGCTTGCGGAATGGCTGCGCATTCCGATGGCGGAGGTTTTTGAAGTGGCAACGTTCTACGCGCACTTCGATGTCGTGCCGGATGGTGCGACGCGGCCTGCGAAGATCACGATCCGCGTTTGTGATTCGCTTTCGTGCATGCTGGCTGGCGCGGACGCGCTGTTGCTCGCATTGCAGACGGAAACGATGAACGACGTACGCGTCGTTCGCGCGCCGTGCATCGGATCATGTCACACGGCACCTGCCGTCGAAGTGGGCCATCATCACGTCGATCACGCGACGGTCGCCAAGGTGAAGGCGCTGGCGCTGGCGGGCGATACGCACGCGGTGGTCCCGGCCTATCAGGATCTTGGCGCCTATCAAAATGAAGGCGGTTACGCTGTTTTGCAATCGTGCCTTGCTGGTAAGCGGACGGTCGAGCAAGTGATCGCGACGCTGTCGGATGGCGGCCTGCGCGGCATGGGCGGCGCAGGTTTTCCAACTGGCCGCAAATGGGGCCTCGTGCGGCAGGCCGCCGGGCCCCGCTTGATGGCGGTCAACGGCGACGAGGGCGAGCCGGGCACATTCAAGGACCGGCATTATTTGGAGCGCCAGCCGCACAAGTTTCTGGAAGGCATGCTGATTGCAGCGTGGGCGGTCGAGGCGACCGAAGTTTTCATCTACATGCGCGATGAATACCCGGCCGTACTGGAGATCTTGGACCACGAGATCGCAAAGCTGAACGCTGCGGGTCTCGCCAAGCACACCAAGGTTACCGTCCGGCGTGGCGCTGGCGCCTACATCTGCGGCGAAGAAAGCGCGATGATCGAGAGCATCGAAGGCAAGCGCGGGTTGCCGCGTCATCGCCCGCCTTACGTCGCGCAAGTCGGCCTTTTCGGCCGCCCGACACTCGTCAACAATGTTGAAACGCTGTTCTGGATTGCCGACATTTTGACCAAGGGCGCTGATTGGTTCGCCTCGCAAGGGGCCAACGGCGCGAAAGGTCTGCGCTCATATTCCGTCTCGGGTCGCGTCAAGAATCCTGGCGTGGTCTTGGCACCGGCCGGCACCACGGCCAACGAGTTGATCGCCAAGTGCGGCGGCATGTTGCCCGGTCACCACTTCAAAGGCTACCTTCCGGGCGGCGCTTCGGGCGGAATCTTGCCGGCCTATATGGCCGGCATCCCGCTCGATTTCGGCACGCTTGAAAAATACGGCTGCTTTGTTGGTAGCCACGCGGTTGTCATCCTGTCCCACATGGACGACATGAAGGCTGTGGCGCTCAACTTGATGCGCTTTTTCGAGGACGAAAGCTGTGGCCAGTGCACGCCGTGCCGCAACGGGACTGAGAAAGCCGTCAAGCTTATGACCGCCGAAAAGTGGGATCAGCCGTTGCTCGGCGATCTGGCGAGCGTAATGGTGGATGCCTCGATCTGCGGGCTTGGCCAAGCCGCGCCGAACCCACTCCGGACGGTAATGAAGTACTTCCCGGAGGATTTGCGATGAACCGGCAAGCGCATTTGTTGCCTGCTCTCTAAACTGCCTTCGCCGAATGGACCACTACATGACCGACAAAATCACATTCGAGCTCGACGGCCGGACGGTGGAAGCCGGGCCGGACGAGACTATTTGGCAGGTGGCCAAGCGCGCTGGCACCACAATCCCGCATTTGTGCTGGACCGATGCACCCGGTTACCGCGCTGACGGCAACTGCCGTGCATGCGTTGTCGAGATCGATGGCGAGCGCGTTCTAGCGGCATCGTGCATCCGCAAGCCCATGGTGGGCATGAAGGTGATGACCGGGACCGAGAGGGCTACCAAAGGCCGCGCGATGGTGTTCGAATTGCTGGTGGCCGATCAGCCCAAGCTTGAAGACGCGCACGACGGCAAGTCGAAATTCTGGAACTGGGTTTCGGCAATGGGCGTCTCGACGACCAGCCGACTGCCAGCGGCAGCCAGACCGCCGTCGGACATCACGCACAACGCGATCTCGGTCAATCTGGATGCGTGCATCAACTGTGGCTTGTGCGTCCGCGCATGCCGCGAAGTGCAGGCGAACGATGTGATCGGCATGGCCTTCCGGGGTGCCGGATCGAAGGTCGTCTTCGACTTCGACAAGGGCATGGGCGATAGCACTTGCGTCGCCTGCGGTGAGTGCGTGCAGGTCTGCCCAACCGGCGCACTGATGGAATCGAAGCTGCTCGATCAGGCAACACAGCGCAAGGCAGTCGAGCCCGATCGCAGCGTCGATACGCTGTGCCCCTATTGCGGCGTCGGCTGCCAGACCACGGTGCACGTCAAGAACGACAAGATCATAGCCGTCGATGGCCGCGATGGCCCGGCCAACAACAACCGGCTGTGCGTAAAGGGCCGCTTCGGGTTCGACTACATCCACCATCCTGACCGCTTGACCAAGCCGCTGATCCGTCGCGATGGCGTCGCCAAGGATCCGAAGATGCAGCTTCGTCGAGAGGATGTATCGAAAGTATTCCGCGAGGCGACGTGGGAAGAAGCGCTGAGCCTGGCAGCCGGTGGTCTGAAAACCATCCACGGCCGCGATGGCGGCGACGCGCTCGCAGGCTTCGGTTCGGCCAAGGGATCGAACGAAGAAGCCTACCTGTTCCAAAAGCTGATCCGCTCGGCGTTCCAAACGAACAACGTCGACCATTGCACCCGGTTGTGCCATGCATCTTCGGTGGCCGCACTGATGGAAGGCCTGAACTCCGGTGCCGTGACGGCGCCGTTCACGGCTGCCAAGGATTCTGAAGTCATCATCGTTATCGGTGCGCGTCCTGCCGAAAACCATCCAGTTGCCGCAACCTTTATCAAGAACGCGGCGCGTCGCGGCGCCAAGCTGATCGTCATCGATCCGCGCGGGCAGAACTCGGGTTTGTCGAAGGTTGCGAGCCATGTGCTGCAGTTCAAGCCCGGCACCGACGTCGCGCTTTTGAACGGCATGCTGCACACGATCGTCGAGGAGAAGCTCTACGATCAGCAGTACGTCCAGGCGCATACCGAAGGGTTTGAGTCGCTCGTCGAGAGTATCAAGAACTACAGCCCAGAAGCGATGGAGCCACATTGTGGAATTGCTGCCGGCACCGTCCGTGAAGTCGCCCGGCTATATGCCCGCTCCAACGCTTCGTTGATCTTCTGGGGCATGGGCATTTCGCAGCACACGCACGGAACGGACAACGCACGCTGCTTGATCGCCTTGGCACTGACGACCGGGCAGATCGGCCGTCCGGGTTCGGGGCTGCATCCGTTGCGTGGGCAGAACAACGTGCAAGGCGCATCCGACGCCGGTCTAATTCCGATGGTGTTCCCGGATTACCGGTCGGTCGAGACACCGGAAATTCGCGAGGGCTACGAGGCGTTGTGGGGCGTGAAGCTCAATCCTGTGCGCGGCTTGACGGTCGTCGAAATCATGAATGCGATCGAAGCCGGTTCGATCAAGGGTCTGTACGTGATGGGCGAGAACCCCGCGATGTCGGACCCCGATCAGAACCACGCCCGCAAGGCATTGGCGATGCTCGAACACTTGGTGGTGCAGGACATTTTCCTCACGGAAACCGCATGGCATGCCGACGTGGTTCTGCCTGCATCGGCGCACGCCGAGAAGTGGGGCACCTTTACCAATACCAACCGGCAAGTGCAGATCGGCCGTCCGGTCGTCTCACCGCCCGGTGACGTGCGCCAAGACTGGGAAATGATTCAGGATCTCGCGCAACGCCTCGGTCTCGCCTGGAACTACAAGGATGTCGGCGAGGTCTTCACCGAAATGGCGATGGTCATGCCGTCGCTCGCCAACATCAGTTGGGAGCGGGTCAAGCGCGAGGAGTGCGTGACCTACCCGTCCGAGGCACCGGACAAGCCTGGCGCGGAGATCATCTTCGCCAACGGTTTCCCCACCGCATCAGGCCGCGCCAAGATCGTGCCGGCGGAACTGCGCGCGCCGGATGAATTGCCCGATGCCGAGTTCCCGATGGTGCTCACCACCGGCCGTCTGCTCGAGCATTGGCATACCGGCTCGATGACGCGGCGCTCGTCGACGCTAGATGCGCTGGAACCGGAGGCAATCGCCGGCCTCAATCCACACGAGATGCGGCGTCTTGGCATTGCGCCTGGCGACGCGATCCGGGTGGCGACCCGCCGCGGCGAGATCACGTTGAAGGCCCGCGCCGATCGCGACGTGGCCGACGGCATGATCTTCATTCCATTCGCCTTCGCGGAAGCCGCCGCCAACTTCTTGACCAACCCGCAGCTGGACCCGATGGGCAAAATCCCCGAGTTCAAATTCTGCGCGGCCCGCGTCGAGAAGGTCGCCGAGGTGGCCGAAGCTGCAGAGTGATCGTTGATTTCGGTGTGACTTGGTGGTACCATGCGTGTCATGAGCACCATCGATAAGATTTCTATCGCAATCACCCGGCAGCAGCATGATCTCGTCAAAGCTGCGATTGAACGAGGTGACTATGCATCAACGAGTGAGGTAATCCGCGAAGCCCTGCGGGAATGGGAGCTGAAACAGAAGACGCGCGCCGGGCAAATCGGCGAGATAAATAGATTGTGGGATGAGGGTATAGCGAGTGGTCCTTTAGTCGACGGGCCTCCAGCCATCCGAAACCTGAAGGCCAAGTTCGCTGCATTTCAAAAAAAGCAGATCACTAGATGAGTTATCGGCTTTCGCCGCTTGCCGTTACCGATATCGATCAGATAGCCACTTATCTCAGCGAGCGAAACCAGCCGGTAGCTCATGAATTCATCGAAACTTTGGAACGACAGTTCGCTCTACTTGGCAAACATCAGCGGTTAGGCCGGGCAAGGCCTGAGCTTCGTCCGGAGTTGCGCTCGTGGGCTCATCGATCGTACGTCGTCCTCTACCGGGTCGTTGAATCGCGAGTGGAGATCATAAGAGTGATTCACGGTTCACGTGATCTGGTGACGGTCCTCAATGAAAAGCCGATAAGTCAGAACTAAGACTAGATAGGGAAGTTTTAGTGCGGAATTCTTTGATCTCTTGGCTGACGGTTGCACTTGTTGCGACGCTTGCTTTGCCTGTGGCAACAGATGCATCGGCGCAATCGCGGCGCCGTCCCGTGGAAGCGCCGCCAGCATCTCAGCCGATCGCGCCGATTGCCGAGGAAACGGCGAAATGCAGCTACGCGTATCACTCGGCGCTGGCTCCGGTGCGTGAAGGCGGCGTCAAGGAAATGGGCAACCTCGATCGCATCGCGCGCGCGA
>JANOOW010000428.1:0-5645 GCA_031421555.1 Hyphomicrobiaceae bacterium
ATCGAACGGCTACAAGCCGAGATTGCCGCCGAGCTCGGCTACGACATTGTGCACACAAGCTGGAACTTTACGGACGCCCAAAGTCGAGCAATGACGCCACTCGATCTGGCAAGCGGCGCATATCATGATCCGAACACGGCCATCGCGCCTGCAACGACCGTTGCGTCCGAACCATGGACCGGACCCACGACCAAGTTTGCACAGCGCCGTCGCGGGGCGTGTGCAGGGCGGTTCCGACACAGCTCTTATACGAGCCTGTGTGAGAACGGCCACCGACGTGCTTCACCGGGCTGGCCACGGTCGAAGTGATCCTGGACCTTCCGTCATGTGGCCGACGCGACGGAACAAGACCTACCGGAATCGAAATAGCTTTAGCAGCTTCTGCGTCTCCTCGCTCCCGAGATGCCGCCCGCCGTCCGTCCGGATAACGCGTACCGTTGGTTCCCGCGCGGCGCGCGAGAGCGAGAAGTTCGCGCGGCGCTCTTGCAGAAAAATTTTGTCCCTCTCGACACCATCGTGTCAGTCAAAGTTCCGATACGAATCTTGTTGTGCCGCCAACAAGCTCACGCCACCTGAGGTGGAGGCAGCCGAGGGAAATGCAATGATTGTTGTCCGGCTCAGCACGCATGCCCCGAAACGTCGCGCGTGCTGAACGTTGGTGGTGTGGTAATGCGTTGGACTGTTGTAGCAGAATTCAACCTGCTTCAGGTGATCTGGACGATCACGGCGCCCTCGGAGACAGTCGGCGCGCTTGCGCCGATTGAACCAGCATTTTTGCCGATCCAATCTTTGGCGACGCGCAGGCTCTCGTCAGTACCCTTCTTGTCCTTGCATACGGTGACGGTTACTCCACCGTCGCCGCTCCTCGCCATCGTGTAACTGACGAGACCGGGGATTGCCTTGAGTGTCGCCTCGACATCAGCTTTGCGCTCGTGCAGCAGATCAAATAGCTGCTTTGCCTTCGGGCCTGAGTACGTTCTCACGACTGCATGCATGGTGATACTCCTCTGTGTTCACTCTCACGCTCAGATTACTTGTAGGCTTCGGGGCAATTCACACGTTCAAATCGGATGCGACGCGCGCAATCGGACGCAACGCCGGGACGGTGGGTGGCAAAAAGCTCATCGTGCTGGCGAGGAACTCGCAGAAGCACAGGTACACGCCGGTAGTCTCGGAAAATGATGACATAGCGATCGACCGATTGGAACGGAGCATACGCTTCTGCTGTGGAGCGGAAAAGCGGAAAGTGCGGCGGTTGCGTCGACTTCGGAGTGCTCTTGGCGGTGCGTGCCGGCTCTAAAGCAGCGGCCCTGCCTGCGGTGTGGCGTCGAGCAAATCTTTCTTGTCGAAGCTTTCCAGAACGATGAGCAAGTTGTTTCCCAATCCGGCGTACGAGCGCCGCAGCTTCGGCCGTCGCACCAAGCAACCAGGCATCTCTTTTCGTCAACAGGATTGGCGATCGTTCGTGATTGATGCTCGACGTTGCTGAGTTCGGCTCAGTCGTCATGAAACTGTACAAGCCAGCTCGACGTTCTTGCCGCCCTTTTTATAGTAGAGCTGGCACGGCGGGCGGCGCGCTCACGAGTGCTGGTGATTTCGTCGCGAACTACGTACTTCGCGCCGAGACCTCCTGGTGCAGCAGGCCTCGGCGCGGCAAAAAGCGGCTTTGGTTCGGTGGCGGTCGTGGCATCGTCGCTCTGGTAACGGCAGCGTCAGAATTCCTCGCGATGCTTGCGCGGCCAAGTGCCGTTCTTACTACGCCACCAGCTGCCAGAAGATGAGTATCAGGCCGATGACCGACACCCCCCAGACTGCCGTGCGTAGCCATGGGATCCCGGCGATGTAGATGATAGCGTGCGCCACGCGGCTCCAGAAGAAGAGCTGGGCGCCTAGCAGGGTCATGGCGTTGCTGACGTTGACCGCGCGCGCGACGAGCACCAGGATCGCAAACAGCACCAGATTTTCCAGCATGTTGCGATGGGCGCGCCCGGCACGTCCGGCCCAGCCGGGTAGCTCACTCATACCTTCGCGATTTCCGGCTAGGCGCGGAAGGCCCACGTCGAGCGTGGCCCCGCTGACAGCGATTACCGCCAGCCCCAAAGTCAACGCCGCCGACCACACAAGATACATCAGCTCGGGTGTCATCGCGCGCTCCTTGTAGGTGCGGCTCGCAACCTGCAGGCCGAGATGGTCACTATGAACCGGCAACCCCCAGATGAACAGCCGGCGGCCGGCCGATCAGTGCCTTGCTCAGGCAACTTGCGCTGTCAGAATCGTCCTCACGGGCGCTGCTGGCGTTCTGGCGTTTATGCGCGCCCTTGGTTCGTCGATCGGCGTGGCGGTTGTCGGTGCCGTTGGAGCGGCCAGCGGCATCATGGTGAGTGCGCACGAAAGCAGCATCGGCGGCACAGTCGTGCGAGCGATCGAACATGTGCCTGGAAATGTCTTCGCACCCGTCTTCATTGCGGTCAGCCTGAGCTTTGCGCTCAGCTTCGTCATGCTCGCGTTAATGCCCGAGCGGCCTCTGCGTGGTCATGTGGCCTCCTAGTCGACTGCTGCGACCGAAGAAGCATAGGCAGGCGGTTCGTGTATGCGCTGGTCGAGCTTGCGACGTCGTCCTTCGTTTTCATGAGTACTCTTCGCAATGTTCCGCATAATCCGGGCAACACTCGAATGCACATCGGGGGGTGAGTCGCCTCAGCAAGGAAGGACATTACGGTCTAGACCCTCCTGCAAGCAGTACGCTATAGTGTGGCGGGTGAGAGACTGCTGCGCTCGTGCACAATCATCTCCCCTCCCCGAGCCGTCGCCTGCAGGATGGTCGGGTTGGCGATTGATGCGATCTTTCGCGGGCACGCGCGGCCGCATGGAGGCAACGCGATTTTGCACACTTGAAGACGCACAGACGCAGTTTGGAACGCGTTGAAACGGGAGTCTGATATGTCGAGCTTCATGTACCAAGCAGCCTATACCGCAGACGCCTGGACCAACCAGATCAAGAACCCGCAAAACCGAGTCGAAACCGTCGGCCGCCAGATGTGCGAGGCCGTCGGCGGCAAATTGATCGGTGCGTGGCTTTGCTTCGGTGACTTCGACGTCGTTCTCATCGCCGAACTGCCGAGCAACGAGAGCATGGCGGCCCTGGCACTTGCGATTGCTGCCGGCGGTGCCATCAAATCCAGCAAGACGACGACGCTGATGACGGGAGCGGAAGGCATTGATGCGCTGAAAAAGGCCGTAACTGCCGTCAAGGTCTACAAAGACATCGACGCCAAGCGCACGATGGCCGCGCCCGGCCGTTGAAGACGACACGAAAAGGCTCTCTCAGGTCGTGGCATCCGCCATCGGGCACTTGCCTCACGAGCTCAACCGGAAGCCCTCATAGCCCGAGGCCGCGACCTCGTCGCATTTCTGCTTGTAGGCAGTGACGCCGCCGACGTAGGGCATGAAGATCCGCGGTTTACCCGGAATGTTGGCGCCCACGTACCACGAGTTGGCGAGGGGATAGAGCGTGCTATCCGCTACCTCATTGTTATGCGTCACCCACGCCTCCTCGGCCGCCAGCTCCGCTTCGATGCGATGCAGTCCGTTATTCCGCAGGTACGCCAAGCAATCGCCGATCCAATCAACGTGCTGCTCGCACGCGAGGATCATTTGGCTCTTTACACCCGGGCTCTGCGGCCCCGTGATCATGAACAGATTCGGGAATCCGGCCATCATTAGGCCGAGATAGGTTCGCGGGCCGTCAGCCCACTTCTCCTCAATCGTCATGCCGTTATCGGTCCGGATGTCGATCTCCTTCAGGGCGCCGGTCATGGCATCGAAGCCGGTGGCAAAGACGATGGCATCGAGCTGGTATTCGGCCTCGGTGGTGCGAAGCCCGTCCGCGGTAATCTCGCGGATCGGTGTGCTCCGCACATCGACCAGCGTAACGTGGTCGCGGTTGTAGGTCTCGTAGTAGTCGGTGTCGAGAATCAGCCGCTTGGTCCCGATCGGATGATCTTTCGGGGATAGCAACTCGGCCGTCCTCGGATCCTTGACTGTGGCGCGGATTTTCTCACGCACGAACTCTGCCGCGGTGTCGTTGGACTCCTTGTTGACTAGAAGATCGGTGTAGGCATAGAGGAAGCTGATGCTGCCGCCCTCGGCCCATTTTGCCTCGTAGGTGCGGCGGCGTTCGTGGTCTGCCGCCTCGAGCGCGCTCTGCACGGGTGGTGGATGGCCTGCGATGCCGAACGGCGTATCGAAAGCCGCGCGGCGGCGCTCAGGATATTCGACCTTGTGCCGCCGCACCTTTTCAGGGTCGAGCGGCGCGTTGCAGGCTGGCAAGGAGAAATTGGCCGTCCTCTGGAACACGTAGAGACGCTTGGCTTGCTTGGCGATCAGCGGAATCGACTGGACGCCCGACGATCCGGTCCCGATCACGCCGACCCGCAAGCCGGTGAAATCGACACCTTCGTGAGGCCACAGGCCAGTATGATACCATGTGCCCCGGAAGTGCTCCAATCCGGGGTAGCTCGGCGTCCTCGGGGTGGAGAGGTTGCCGGTGGCCATGATGCAGTAGGGCGCGGTGGCGACATCGCCCTTGTCGGTCTTGATCGTCCAGAGGTTCGCCTTGTCATCGAATTGCGCGGAGCGCACTCGCGTTTCGAACTGGATATCGCGCCTGAGATCGAAGCGATCGGCGACGTGATTGATGTAACGTAAGATCTCGGGCTGTGTGCCGTAGCGTTCGGGCCACTGCCACTCCTGCTGCAAATCGTTCGAGAATGAGTACGAGTATTCCATGCTCTCGACGTCGCACCGGCAGCCCGGATAGCGGTTCCAGAACCACGTGCCGCCAACGTCGCTACCGGCCTCGTAAGCGCGCACCTTGAAGCCGAGGTTGCGCAGCCGGTGGATGGCGTAGAGACCGCCCACACCCGATCCGACGATGATGACATCCAGCTTCGCCGACTCTGCGCTTGGCGTGGCCATGATACAATGCCCCTTGTCACGTATCTGTCGATCCTAGCCATGTTGACCTTTGGCCGACAAGAGGGTCGTTCCAGCGTGCTGCCAGTCTGATTGCAACAGACGGGCACAGCAAGGTGCCTTTCGTGCGAAGGCTCATGATGCTCATGCTCATGCGGCGGAAACCAGCCGAAGGACTGCACCCTCCTCCTTTCGTGATATCGGTCCACAGGTGTCGCTTGCAAGTTATCCGTATGCTGGCACTCTGTTTGCCTTACGAATCGTAAATAGGGGCCTTGTGGATCCACAATCACTGTTGATGGGGCTCATTATCGGCGCGGTGGCCGGCTGGCTTGCCGGGCTGATCATGAGCGGCTCTGGCTATGGACTCGTCGGTGACATTGTGATCGGCATTTTGGGCGCGCCATCGTGGGTGAAACCATCCCCGCCGTAGTTGGCGCATGCTTGCTTATCTTCGTTGCTCGTTTGATACGACGAGCTACGTGATGAAATAGGCCGACCCTGAATGAGTTCTCGACGAGGCAGGAACCCATGAGAGACTTGATCGGATACGGCGGGCGGACACCAGATTTCGTCTGGCCGAATGGTCAGCGGCTTGCCGTGTCGCTCGTCGTCAATTTCGAGGAAGGGGCCGAGCAGCAGGTCGGTGACGGTGATGCGCTTTCGGAGCG
>JANOOW010000429.1:0-7379 GCA_031421555.1 Hyphomicrobiaceae bacterium
TTACTCACCCGTCGAGCAGCCGCGCTCACAATGGCCGGTGCCGGACTTGCTGTCATACATGCGCCGTGGGCGACAGCTTTCGCATCGACACGTCCTCTGGTCCGCATCTCGCGCGACGCGTCATGCGGCTGTTGCAAGCTGCGGGCGGAGCATCTCGAGTCGGCCGGCTTTGCGGTCGAGATCACCGATCAGCCAAACATGCGGGTTATCAAAGCCAAACTCGGCGTGCCAACCGACCTGGGATCTTGCCATACCGCACAGGTCGACGGCTACGTGATCGAGGGCCACGTGCCAGCGAGCGCGATCGACAAACTGCTCGCATCGAAAGAAGCAGCAATCGGACTCGCCGTGCCTCGTATGCCGATTGGGTCGCCAGGGATGGAAAATGGCGATCCCGCTTTGTATCGAGACTACGACGTGATCTTGTTCGGGGCATCCGGGCGGCGAACGTTTGCGCGGTATCGCGGCACGCGACTACTATAAGCGCGCGCAAGTTCACTGCTTCGATCGGCAAAAAACGCCATGTCAGAAAGCGAGATCACGAAAAGCGGTCAATCGCCGCCTGCAGGCGCGTCGATCTTGATCGTCGATGACGATGCGCAAATCCGGCAACTCGTCGCAAAGTTACTGCGCGAGAATGGCTTCCGCGTCACCCCCGCCAGGAATGCACGCGAGTTTCGCGAGGTGATCGCCGGCGGGAGCATCGATCTCGTGATCCTCGACCTCATGTTGCCGGGCACAAACGGTTTTGAACTCTGCAAGGAGCTGCGGCGCACGTCGTCGCTGCCTGTTATAATGCTTTCGGCCCGCGGAACAGAAACCGATCGCGTCGTCGGATTGGAAATTGGCGCCGATGACTATATCGCCAAGCCATTCGGTGCGCGCGAACTTGTCGCCCGGGTCAATGCCGTCCTGCGGCGGTCGGGTGCAGCTGCGAACTACTTGGAAATAGGCAGAGGCAGCTCGATGGTGTTCGAAGGGTGGACGCTCGATACGCGGCGGCGCGAACTACAAAATCCGGCCGGAGTTGTGATCGATTTGTCGACGGGAGAGTATGACATGCTACTGTCCTTTCTTGAAGCGCCGCAGCGCGTTTTGACCCGTGACCAACTGATGGACGCCGCCAAAAACAAGATGGCCAATGGCTACGACCGTGCAATCGACATCCAGGTCAGCCGTTTGCGCCGAAAGATCGACACCGACGAAGATGGTCAGGCGATGATTAAAACTGTTCGTGGCAGCGGCTATATGTTCGTGCCCGCCGTCCAGCGGCGATGATCCGGGCACTCAACACATTGGCTGCCCGGTCGATCCTCATTTCGCTGCTTGGGATCGCTGTCGTCCATGCCCTGACCCTTTGGGTCTATGAACGCGCCTTGGAACTCGAACGCGCAGGCGCCCAGGAGGTGCGGGTCGCCGACCGTCTTATGTCGATCAAGCAGAGCATTTTGATGCAGCCACCAGAGGCGCGCGAACGAACCGCGCACGCATTATCAAGCGGAGTATTCGAGGCCCACTGGAGCGCCAGCGAGCGTGCGGTTCGAACCCAGGAGGATGATGGACGCTGGATCGGACTTTCAGCGAAGCTCGTTTCATTGGCGCCGGAGCTTGGACCCGGCGACGTGGTCATTGGACAAAGAGCCGGCGATCCGCACGTGACAGTGGTTTCACTCAGGCTGCCCGACACAAGCTGGCTGAATGTTAGCCTTTATGACCCCGCGCCCTCCTCGGCAGCAAGCCCTGGGGCGTTGCTTTCGACAACCCTTATGGCACTCGGCTTCGTGCTGCTCTCGGTTTTGATCACACGCTGGCTTGCAATGCCGATAAAGCGGGTCGCATATGCCGCGACGCACCTGACGCCAGGCGGACCTGCCCGCCCCGTACCCGAAATAGGGCCGGAAGAGGTTCGAGACCTCGCCGTTGCATTCAATGACATGCAAGGCCGCATATCCGATCTTCTCGAACGCAGGACTCTTGCTCTGGCGGCTGTATCGCACGATCTTCGAACGCCTCTCACCCGTCTCAAGCTGCGGATCGATGAATTCAATGAACCGCCGCAACACGATATGCTGCGCGATATCGGCGAAATGGAGGAGATGATCGAAGCGACTCTTGCCTACTTGAAAGGCCAGGAAACCGCTGAACAGCCTCGCGCCATCGATCTTGTTGCGTTGCTCGGTACGATCATCGACAACGCACGTGATGCTGGACACAATGCCGCCCTCAGCGCGCCATCCCACCTAGTGATCACCGCGCGCCGCGTCGGCTTGAAACGCGCGCTGGCAAACCTCGTCGAGAACGCGACGCGGTTCGGCACGGCCGTTGTGGTGACGGTGGTCGCGGATGGTGACTATACGCGCATCGCAATCGAGGATGATGGTCCGGGAATTCCGCAGGACAAACTCAGCGCGGTTCTCGAACCGTTCGTCAGGTTAGAAGACTCACGAAATCGTGAAACAGGTGGCGTCGGTCTTGGATTGACGATTGCGAAGTCGAACATCGAGGCCAACGGCGGTCAACTAGCACTCCGGAACAGAGCCGGTGGCGGGCTTTGCGCTGTTGTGTCGCTGCCTAGCACGCGGACATGAAACACTCTGTTACACAACTGAAACGTGCGGTGACGTTCACTGGGCTATCCCAGCGGCTGGGGCTCAAGCTACCACCCGAGGGGTCAGCCGCGTGTTTTTCCAGTCCGCTCGACGCACCGCGATAATCGTCGCTCTCGCCGGTGCGATGGCGTCGCCCTGCTTTGGCCACGAGGGCCACGATCACGGCGCGCCTCCCACGCCGGTATCGACGACGATTGCGCCGCGCGCAGACGCATCATCGACCGACTTCGAATTGGTTGCCATCGCTCGCACTGATCAGCTGACGATCTACCTCGATACGTTTCGCGACAATATGCCGGTCGCCGGAGCCGAGATCGAAATCGATACGCCGGCCGGGCTTCTCAAGGCTGTCGCGGCGCCGGAGAGCGGCGTCTATACCGTTGCAGCACCTTTTCTGCTGAAAACTGGGGCCTACGACCTTGCGATAACGGTGTCGGCCGGAGGGACGGTCGACGTGCTGGCGACCACGATAAAAATTCCGCCATACGCAGTTGGCGACGCAACGCCTGCCCGGCCGGAAACCTCGTGGCTCGTCGGTGCAGCGTGGGCGCAAGATGTTCAGAAACGCATAGTCGCTTCGGACACTTCTTTGATCGCCGCAATTGGCGGAGGGTTCGTTCTTGGTGTGCTGCTAACACTCTTTATGCGACGTCAGCGTCGGCTGCTCGCGACTGCCCTGCTGCTGCCAGCTATGTTCGTTGGCTTGATAAACGATCCGGCGCAAGCCGCAGAAGCGATGACGGCGCCTGCCGCGCCCGTGACGATAGCAGCCCGTGACATCGCGCAGCGCTTTCCGGATGGCGCGTTGTTCGTGCCGAAGCCGACACAACGTATCCTTGCGCTGCGCACCGCGTTTTCGGAAGTACAATCGCACCGTCGTTCGGTCGAGTTGCCCGGCCGCGTCGTGCCCGACCCGAACGCCAGCGGCCTCGTTCAGGCGTCCGGCGGCGGACGGCTGGCGCCTCCCGAAGGCGGGTTCAAGCCACTTGGCACCTCCGTTAAGGCGGGTGATGTTCTAGCCTATGTACAGCCGCCGCTGCCCACCGCCGATGCAACCGCCCAGCAGCAGGAAGCCCGGCTGCTCGACCAGCAGTTATCGATCGCGGCGCGCAAGGTTGAACGGCTCCGGTCCATCGAGCGCGTGATTGCACGCAGCCAACTCGAAGACGCCGAACTCGAACTCAAGGGATTGACCGAGCGGCGCGCCAACCTTTCGCGCGCCAATCGCGCGCCGGAACCCTTGACCTCTCCCGTCGATGGGGTGATCGCGTCTGCCAATGCAGTTGCAGGGCAAGTCGTCGAGCCGAACACGATCGTGTTCCAGATTGTCGATCCAAGCCGTCTTTGGATCGAAGCGCTAACGTTCGAGCCGCAGGCGATCAACGGCCGCGCCCAAGGCGCCCTCGTCAATGGGCAAACGCTTGAACTTACTTATCTTGGCACCGGTCTGGCCGATCGCAATCAGGCAGTTCCGGTGCAATTCTCAGTGAAGGGACCAACCAGCGCACTTCGCGCCGGGCAGTTCATATCTGTGCTGGCGAGCACGCAAGAAGAACGTCGCGGCATTGCTTTACCGCGCGAAGCGGTACTGCGCGGCGCCAATGGCCAAAGCATCGTTTACGAACACACGAATGCCGAACGCTTCGTTGCCCGCGAGGTGCGCGTGGAACCGCTGGACGGCGCGCGCGTGTTGGTGATCTCGGGTGTCGAACCCGGTCGCCGCATCGTCACGCAAGGCGCTGAACTTCTCAATCAGATCCGTTGAGGAGTTAGGCACCGATGTTTACCTTCCTCGTCACCCAATCGCTGCGAAACCGGCTGCTCGTGCTGGCTGTCGCCGCACTGCTGGTATTGTACGGCGCAGTGGTCGCGACACGTCTACCAGTCGACGTCTTCCCCGATCTTAATAAGCCGACCGTCACTATCATGACAGAAGCAGAGGGCTTGGCGCCGACCGAGGTCGAACAACTCGTCTCGTTCCCGATCGAAACGCAAATGAACGGGCTGCCGGGCGTGTCCCGCGTGCGCTCGGTTTCGGGCGTCGGTCTGTCAATCATCTACGTCGAGTTCGAGTGGGCGACGGATATCTTCCGCAATCGCCAGCAGATTGCGGAGCGGCTGACGCTTGTGCGCGACCAGCTGCCCTCCAACGTGACGCCGCAGATGGGCCCGATCAACTCGATCATGGGGCAGATTCTGTTGTTTGCGATCACGTCTGACACAGCCGATCCGATGCAGGTGCGCGAGATCGCGGATTTTGTCGTCAGGCCGCGGTTGCTGACCATCCCCGGTGTCGCGCAAGTCATCCCAATCGGTGGCGAGGTGCGCCAGTATCGCGTGGCCCCTAGCCCGTCGGCGATGCGCGCGCTCGGTGTCACCATGGAAGGCCTCGAAAAGGCGCTGCAAAAGTTCGGCACAAACACCGGCGGTGGCTTCGCGGACCAGTATTCCCGTGAGTTCCTGATCCGCAACATCGGCCGCACGCTGAATCTCGACGAATTGAAGGGGGTTGCAATTCCGTCCTCGGGCGGCCGGTCGGTATTTCTGCATCAAATTGCCGAGGTGAGTTTCGGCGCGCGCCTAAAGCGCGGCGAGGCTGGCTACATGGGCAAATCCGCCGTCATCGTCTCGGTAGAGAAGCAGCCGGCGATCGACACCATCAAGCTGACAGCAGAAGTCGAACAGGCAATCAAGGATCTGAACCGGACGCTGCCCGCCGGCATCAAGGCGGACCAGATCGTGTTCCGGCAGGCAAACTTCATTGAAACCTCGATCCACAATGTCGAGAAGGTGTTGTTGGAAGCGGCAGCCGTGGTCGCCGTGATCCTATTTCTGTTTCTGCTGAATGTGCGCACCACCTTGATTTCGATCACGGCGATCCCCGTGTCGATCCTGACGACTGCCATCGTTTTCAATGCGCTCGGGCTGTCGATCAATACGATGACGCTCGGTGGCCTCGCGATCGCGATCGGCGAGCTGGTCGACGATGCCGTAGTCGACGTTGAAAACATCTTCCGGCGGCTGCGGGAAAACCGCGAGCAGGGCGACCCACGGTCGGTGTTCGACGTTGTGGTGTCGGCAAGCCAGGAAGTCCGCTCCGGAATCGTCTACGCGACCCTGATCATCATTCTGGTGTTCGTCCCATTGTTCGCACTGACCGGCATCGAGGGACGGTTGTTCGCGCCGCTCGGTCAGGCCTACATCATTTCAATCCTGGCGAGCCTCGTCGTGTCGATTACGCTGACGCCGGTGATGGCGTTCTATCTGCTGCCGAGCCTCAAGCGCCTCGACGAGCACGAGGGCTTGCTGGTGCGAGTGCTGAAGCGGGCCAACCGCGTGCTGCTAAATTGGGTGTTCGGCCACGCGCGGATCTTGTTCACGACCACGATCGTAGCAGTCATCGGCGCAGTGATCGCGCTGGCCGGCTTGCCGCGCGCCTTCCTCCCCCCCTTCAATGAGGGCACGCTGACGGTAAATACACTGTTCCAGCCGGGCATTTCTCTTGCCGAGAGCCACCGCGTTGGTCTCATTGCCGAGCGGTTGATCCTCGAAGTGTCCGAGGTCAAAACGGTCGCTCGACGTACAGGCCGCGCCGAACTCGACGAGCACGCCGAAGGTGTGCACTCATCGGAGATCGAAATTGATCTCAAGCCGGACGGGCGCCCGAAGAACGATATTGTCGCCGATATTCGTTCGCGGTTGTCGGTGCTGCCGATGTCGATCAACATCGGACAGCCGATCTCACACCGGCTGGACCACATGTTGTCGGGGGTACGCGCACAAATCGCGCTCAAGATCTTCGGTGAAGACCTCGACACGCTGCGCAGCACAGCAGAAGACCTGCGGCAGAAGCTCGGCAAAATTCCTGGCCTCGTTGATTTGCAGGTCGAGCGCCAAGTGCGTATTCCGCAACTCGAAATCACCGTCGATTATCGCAAGGCCGCACTTTACGGAGTGCAACCTGCGCAAATCACCGAAGAGCTGGAACGATTGTCAAACGGCCGTCTCGTATCTCGCCTTGTCGATGGCAATCGCCGGTTTGACCTTGTCGTCCGCCTCGCCGACCGGGTGCGCACGACGCAGGGGCTGGCTGATCTCTTGATCGAAACGCCCTCGGGATGGGTTCCGTTGCGTCAAATCGCCGACGTCAAGGAAACCGATGGGCCGAACCAGATCCTGCGCGAGAATGCCAAGCGGAGGATCGTCGTTCTCGCTAATTCCGATGGCAATCGCGACATGGCTGCCGTCATCGCCGACATCCGCCGCGAGGTGGCAGCCGCTCAGTTGCCGACTGGATTCTTCACCAGTCTTGAAGGAACGTTCCAGGCGCAGGAAGAAAGCATGCGCACGATCGGTTTGCTATCGCTGATCTCGCTCGCCATGGTGTTTGCGATCCTCTACAGCCGCTACCGCTCGGTGCTGTTCGCCGGCATCATCATGGGAAGTGTTCCCCTGGCACTGATTGGCTCGGTGATCGCGTTGTGGTGGGCGGGGCAACCGTTGTCGGTCGCTAGCATGATCGGCTTCATCACGCTCACCGGCATCGCCACCCGTAATGGCATTCTCAAGATCAGCCACTATATCAATCTTGCAATTCGCGAGCGGATGCCATTCGGGCCCGACCTTGTTATTCGCGGCAGCTTGGAGCGCATGACGCCCGTGCTCATGACCGCGCTGTCAGCCTGTGTTGCGCTCGTGCCGTTGATGATTGATGCGTCGGCGCCGGGTAAAGAGATCCTGCACCCGGTTGCGATCACGATCTTCGGCGGA
>JANOOW010000430.1:0-7728 GCA_031421555.1 Hyphomicrobiaceae bacterium
GCCCGAGCGACCGGAGAACCCCCGTAAGAACGAGCAAGGCTTGGTAATCGTCAGGCTTGACCTCTGCCGCGCGCTGGAAAAGCGTCGACGCCTCGTCGATCTTTCCTTGAGCGAAGCAGGCCCGGGCATAAAAGTAATAACCCTCATATAGCGTCGGATCGAGAGCGATCGCCCGTTCGAGCTCGGCCATGGCTTCCTCGTAACGGCCGCGTAGCGAAAGGGCGAGGCCATGGGATGCGTGTGCTTCGGCCAGACCGCTCTCCAATTCCAGAGCCTTCGCACTCGTCGCCAGGATATCGTCGATTGAAACGTCGGCATTGTAGTGGAGAAACAGGAAGCTATCGCAGTCGGCAATTCCAGCGTAGGCCCGCGCGAAAAGCGGATCGAGATCGACTGCCTTCGAAAACATGCGTTTGGCCAGAACGTAGTACGACCTCCAGTGCCGGTTCAGAAACTGCCGCCCGCGGAGATAATATGCGTAGGCTTCCACATTTCCGGTAGGAGCCTGGCTGATGAGTTTCGTTTCTTCCGGTAGCAGCTTGACCTTCAGTTGATCGACGATGGCGTGCGTGATCTCGTCTTGGATGGCGAATATGTCCGTTAGATCGCGGTCGAAACGGTCGGCCCACAGATGCATGCCGTCTTTGCCAGTGTCGATCAGCTGACCGGTGACGCGAACGCGCGTTCCCGCCTTGCGGACGCTCCCTTGCAGCACGAATCTGACGCCGAGTTCCTTCGCCACTTTCTGCACTTTGACCGCCGTCCCCTTGTAGGCGAATACGTTGTTACGGGCGACAACGTGGAGGCCGGAGATCTTCGACAGATCGGTAATGAGGTCTTCGGTAATGCCTTCCGAGAAATATTCCTGCTCCGCATCGTTGCTCATGTTGGTGAACGGCAGGACGGCGATCGAAGGCTTCGCCGGCAGCTGCAACGCCTCGAAAAAGGACGGTTGGCGGACCGCCAACCGGTCGACTGTCAAGCGGAACGTCGACACCGGCTCTGCAATGTTTTTGACCTGTTGCGCGCCCATTGGCTCGAAGTCGAGGGCGAGCTTTTTCTCTACCTCCTTTGAAACCTTACCCGAAACGAGGATCCCGCCGGGCTCTGCCAAGTGTTGAAGGCCCGAGGCGATGTTTACGCCTTCGCCATAACAGTCGTCGCCGTCGACGATTATCTCGCCCAAATTGACACCGATGCGCACGACGATTTGCTTATCCCCGGGGACACTACGATTGCGCTCCTTCATCGCGCGCTGCAGGCAAACGGAACATTCGACGGCGTCGACGACGCTGCCGAACTCGGCCAGCAGGCCGTCACCCATAAGCTTGAATATCCGCCCGTGGTGCTTTTCGATCGCCGGTTCGAACAGTTCCTGGCGGCTGGCTTTCAGGCGGTCGAACGTCCCGGCCTCATCCTGCTCCATCATTGTGGAGTAGCCGACGACGTCGGCTGCGAGGATCGCGGACAGCCGCCGTTCCATTGCACGCCTCAACTCTGGATCTATGATCATAAGTCGCTTCGTTCAACGATATACCCATCAGCTTAGGCAGCGAAAGTGCGGAGTTGAGGAAACGGCCGGTCATGGGACGGCTTCGCGCACGCCGGATTGGAGTTGATTGCCGTTTCCTACACGGTCTGATTGTCCAGCCGCGGCGGATAAGTCCTCAAGCGACCAGCATCCCATCGAGCGGCAAATCCGGTTTTCGCCCTTGCACAAGGTCGGCAGCGATCCGGGCGGATCCGATCGACATGGTCCAGCCGATGTGCCCATGGCCGGTGTTGAAGACCATGTTGCGGTAGCGCCCCGCACCGAATATCGGCGTGCCTTCGGGTGTCATCGGCCGCAAGCCTGCCCAGTACGATGGTTGGCCGTAGTCGGCGCCATCTGGAAACAGGTCGCGGATCGCAGCCGTCATGTGCGCGAAGTCGGCCGGCTTGTGGCTCTTGTCGTAGCCGGCGAACTCGGCCGTGGCGGTCACCCGCATGCGATCGCCGAAGCGCGAGTAGGCCGTCAGATTATCCTCGTCGACGCCGCCGATCGAGGGTGGATTGTTGCGGCCGCCGATCGGTAGCGTCATCGAGTAGCCCTTGATCGGATAGATCGGCAAACGCACGCCCAACTGCCGCGCGAGCTTGGGACCGAAAACGCCGAGGCAAAACACGAAAGCATCCGCGGCGATTGTGCCGCTTGCGGTGCGCACGCCGGTGACCTTGTCTCCAGCGGTCTCGAAGCCGGTGATCTCGGTGCAGTATTTGAAATCCACGCCGAACTTATCAGCAGCATGCTTGGCAAGGCCTTGCGTAAATACACGGCAGTCGCCGCTCTCGTCAGAGGGGCAATAGATTGCGCCAGCGATCTTGTGTTTGACGGCCGCCAATGCCGGATCGATGCGGGCCGCTTCATCGGCGCTTACCGGCCTCAGTTCCAAGCCCTCTTCAGTCAATATTTTCGTGTTGGCCGCGCCGCGATCGAAGCTTGCCTGGCTGCGGTAGAGGTAAAGCAGGCCGCCCTTCAGCGCGTGATACTGCACGCCGGTCTCGGCCGCGACCTGCTGCAACCGCTGCTGGCTATACATGCACAGGCGGACCTTGCGCTTGGTGTTGATCCGCGCGCGCCCGGCGGTACAGTTGCGCAGAAACTGCCACGACCATGACCACAACTGCGGATCGAGGCTCGGCTTGAAGCGCAGCGCCTGGCCTTCCTTGTACAACGACCGCAGCAGGATCTTCGGCGCCTTGGGCGACGCCCAGGTGTAGGCGTGGCCTGGCGAAAACAGGCCCGCGTTGGCAAAGCTGGTTTCAGCGGCAGCTTCCGGCAGGCGTTCGATGACGGTGACGTCGTGACCATCCTTGGCTAGCTCATAGGCGGTCGTGATGCCGATGACGCCGGCGCCCAGCACTGCGATTTTCATGGATCTGCACCCGGTTGCCGCCAAAATCGAACGATGCCAGAGTTCATCTATCCACCGGTGCCGTCAAGGAGGCGACCCATGCGCTACGAGAAGCTGCAACTCGCGACCGACGCAGGACTTGGCTCCCGCGCGCGTATCGGCATGCTGGTCCTGAAAACCGACCAGACCATCGAGTTCGAGGCCCGTCAGGTGCTCGCCCGCGTTGAGGGGGTTGCGCTGCATCATGCCCGGCTCTTCAATGATGCCAACATCACGCGTGAAACCTTGCTGGCAATGAAGCCGCTTATTCCCGAGGCAGCCAAGCTGTTGCCGGTCGAGTGGGATTTCAAGTCGATCGGCTATGCGTGCACTTCCGGCTCGATGGTGATCGGCGAAACCGAGGTCGAACGGCTGGTGCACGCGATTCATCCCAGAACGCCGGTCACCAATCCGCTGACGGGTGGCCTTGCGGGGTTAGCCGCCTTGAATTGCCGCCGCGTCGGCGTGCTGACACCCTACGCCAAGCCGGTCAACGAGGGCATTGTCACCGCTTTGAGAGAACGCGGCCTCGATGTGACGGCGTTTGCCTCCTACGAGGAGCCCGATGACAACTTCGTGGGCAAGATTTCGGTGGATGAAATCGTGCGTGCGTGCGTCGCCCTCGCCGCCAACACCGATGTCGACGGTGTGTTCGTATCCTGCACCAGCTTGCGCACGATCGATGCGATCCCGCGCATCGAAGCCGCCTCGGGGAAGCCTGCCACGTCGTCCAATCACGGCATGATCTGGCATATGTTGCGCCAAGCCGGCATAGACGAGCCGATCGGCGGGCTAGGCCGATTGTTCGAGCGCGGCATCGTCCAGGCCGCCGCCGCGGCCGCGGAATAGCCGATCAAAACGCGGGGGATGCGCGTCTGTAGCATCGTAGCTTGGGGTTTGCCTGCGCAGGGGGTAGATTGCGTCCCACCTCAAACTCTAGAAATGTAGTGACGACCCAACCCATGCAACGGATCAACCCGGAGGCGCTAGCATCGCGTCCGCTCTGCATCGACCTCGACGGAACGCTCGTCCGCACGGACACGTTCATCGAGGCGCTGCTGCAACTTATCCGCCAATCGCCGCTCGTCGTGTTCCTGATTCCAATCTGGTTCGCCTCGGGGTTGGCGCATCTGAAGCGCGAGGTCGCCCGCCGCCTGATCATTGACGCTGCCTCGCTGCCTTACGATGAAACCCTGCTGATGTTCGTGCGCGCGGAAAAGGACAAGGGGAGACGGATCGTTCTGGTCACCGCCACCGACCGCGCACAGGCCGATGCGGTAGCGGCCCATCTCGGCATCTTCGATGAGGTTATCGCGAGCGACGGCACGACCAACCTCAAGAGTGCTGCGAAAGCGCAACGCCTGACCGCGTTATATGGCGTTGGTGGTTTCGACTACGCTGGCAACGAAATGGCGGACATGGCGGTATGGCGCGATGCGGGAGGCGTTATCCTCGTCAACGCCGACGCAAACACGACGTCGCGCATCAAGGCCGAGCGGGAAGTGGCGCACGAGTTCGCCGGTCAGCCAGCCACGCTGCAGATTTATCTGAAGGCGCTGCGCCCGCATCAGTGGATGAAGAACGTTCTGGTTTTCGTGCCGGCAGTACTTGCGCACCAACTGTTTGACGTGACCGCTTTCGGCAAAGCAACGCTGGCGTTTTTGGCGTTTGGGCTGACCGCCTCGGCCGTCTACGTGATCAACGACCTGGTCGATTTGAAGGATGATCGCGCGCATCCGCGCAAGCGCAACCGTCCGTTTGCGGCAGGCTTGATCCCGCTCCAGCAGGGACTGCTGATGGCACCGGCGCTGCTGACCGGGGCCGCGTTCCTCGCGCTGTTCCTGCCGCCGGAGTTCGCGGGCGTTCTCGCTTTCTATTTTGCGGTCACGGTTGCGTACTCATTCTTCTTCAAACGCACAGTGCTGTTCGACGTATTGGTGCTCGCCGGCCTCTACACCTTGCGCATCATCGCCGGCTCGGCCGCCCTCTCGATCCCGCGCTCGTTCTGGCTGCTGGCATTCTCGATTTTCCTATTCCTCAGCCTGGCGATGATGAAGCGCTACGTCGAGCTTGCCGACATGGGCGTCGGCGCCGACCAGCGGGAACGCGGCCGCGGCTATCGCGCCGTCGACCTCGAAACGTTATCGCAGTTCGGCATTTCCAGCGGCTTGATCTCGGTGCTCGTGCTCGCGCTGCACATCGACAGTCCAGTTGTGAAATCGTTTTATCGCAACCCCGAGATCATCTGGCTGCTCTGCCCGCTGATGCTTTATCTGATCTGCCGGTTTTGGTTCGTCGCCCGGCGCGGCGAGATGCACGAAGACCCGATCATCTTCGCGATCCGCGATTGGCGCAGCCAGTACATCGTTGGCATCGGTGCGATCGTGTTGCTACTTGCCGCGCTGTGGCCATGACGCGGTATCAGTCGTGGGGACGCTACCCACAGTCCGCCCAGACCGCGCGGGTCATCGCCAGCGGCGCGGATACTCTGGGTCAGGTTGCCGGAGAGCGCATCTTGCCGTTTGGCAACGGCCGCAGCTACGGCGATAGCTGCCTGACATCGGGTACGCTCCTGGATACCGCGAACCTCAATCGCATCGTTGCTTTCGACCAAGTGACCGGCGTCGTGCGCTGTGAGGCTGGCGTGCTGCTGTGCGATCTGATCGCGCGCGTGATGCCGGCCGGCTGGTTCGTACCGGTGACGCCCGGCACGCAGTTCGTCACCATCGGCGGCGCGATCGCCAACGACGTGCACGGCAAGAACCATCACGTGCGCGGCACCTTCGGCAGCCACGTGTTGGCCTTCGAACTGTTGCGCAGCGATGGCTCGCGGCGGGTTTGCCGGCCAAACGAGAATTCAGAACTTTTTTCGGCAACGATCGCCGGGCTCGGCTTGACCGGTCTCATCACCTGGGCCGACATCCAGTTGATCCCGGTGAAATCCAACCGCATCAATCAAACCATCACGCCGTTTGCGAACCTGGCGGGATTCCTCGATCTGGCCCGCTCCAGCGATCGCACGCACGAGTACAGCGTCGCCTGGATCGATAGTCTTGCCAGCGCGGCTGATCTTGGCCGCGGACTTTTCATCAAAGGCAATCATGCGCGTGAAACGAGTTCGCTCGAGGCGCCGCCTGCACACGCCAAGCTCAGGATACCCTTTGTGTCGCCAGTTCAGCTGCTCGGACGCACGACGCTTCAAGCCTTCAACGCGCTCTATCGCAACCAAACCGGCGGCCGTGAGCGTTCCGGCGCCGTCGGTTATCAGCCGTTCTTTTATCCGCTCGACCGGATTGGCGGCTGGAACCGCCTTTATGGACGCAGCGGACTACTCCAGCATCAGTCGGTTGTGCCGTTGGATGGCGGCATCGAGGTGGTCGCCGACCTTCTCACGCGCAGCCAGCGCTCGGGCCTTGCCTCGTTCCTCACCGTGCTGAAGGTTTTTGGTGACAAGTCATCGCCCGGTCTAATGTCGTTTCCGAAGCCCGGCCTCACCTTGACGCTCGATTTCGCCAACACCGGCGGCAAGCTGTTTCAACTTCTGGACGAACTCGATCGGGTCGTCGTCGCAGCCGGCGGGCGAATTAACCCGTATAAGGATGCGCGCATGTCGGCTGCGACATTCGCCGCCTCGTTTCCACGGGCGAGCGAATTCAAGCCGCATATCGATCCGGCATTCCAGTCTGACTTCTGGACCCGCGTTACGGGGGACCGATGATTACGCGCGATATGCCGTCGGACCGGTTTTTCTCTACCGGCTCGCCCGCAGGCGCTTGTTCGAGCTGCATAGAGTGGCCACATGACCGCCGGGTATTGACCTCCGCACCGCGCGTCGTGCTAACAGGTGCCGGACAAGAAACGAACGAAAATGCAGGGAGCTAATAGATGAATAAATTCTCGCGCCGAACGGTAACCGGCATGCTCGCCTCGATCGCGGCGACGCCGGCTCTCGGTCAAGCAGCTGGCGCTGGCAACGTCACTTTGGTCGTGCCGTTTCCGCCGGGCGGGTCCACAGATGCCATGGCGCGATTGATCCAGCCTGGTCTCCAGCAGCGTCTCAGCGCAAATGTCATCATCGAGAACAAGCCGGGTGGCGCAGGCTCGATCGGCGCGTCCCAGGCCGCCCGCAGCACGCCGAACGGCACGACTTTCCTGCTCACGTTCGATTCGCATGCCGTCATTCCAGCTTTGATCAAACAGCCCAGCGTCGATGTGCAGAAAGACCTCGTTCCCGTCCTTCTCGTCGGCACCGCGCCGTACGTCATCGCGACCAGCGTCAATCGCCCGTACAAGTCGTTCGCCGATGTCGTTGCCGCCGCCAAGGCGAAGCCCGGCTCAGTGAACTTCGGGTCGGTTGGCTTGGGCACCATCGGCCATCTGGCGATGACGCTGCTCGCCAAGGCCAGCAACTGCGAGATTACCCACGTGCCGTATAAAGGCGGCGGACCAGCCGTGAACGATGTCATTGGCGGGCATGTGGAGCTGATTGCCGGTTCGGCAGCGCTTCTCATGCCGCAGTTCACAGGCGGCACCATGCGGCCTTTGATGCAGACCGGGCGTACCCGTCTCGATAGCTTGCCCGACGTGCCGACCGCGATCGAGAGCGGCTTTGCCGACTTCGATGCGCTGGCCTGGTGGGGCGTGTTTGCGCCTGCCGCCACACCCGCACCGATTATTGCCAAGACGTTCGAAACGTTCAAGGCGGCGTTGAGCGAGGAAAGTGTTGCCAAGCGTCTGAAGGAGACTCAGCAAATCAATCTCATGCTCAGTGGACCGGAAGATTTCGGCAAATTCT